>JAUXCH010000621.1 GCA_030618975.1 Planctomycetia bacterium | reverse complement strand
TCCGGCGATCTCGGTGGCAACCGCGAAGTCGAGGTGCTCGTCCCCGAGCGGCGCAAGGCGGACACGCGGGCGCTTCGTCGGGGGAAACGTCAGGCCGGTCAGGACCGGAAGCGTGGCGACAGCCCGGTCGACGAGCTCGGGCCACCGGAGGGCGGTCGCGACGATCCGTCCGTCGTTCGCGTACACGCCGAGATCGACGACGGCACGCCCCCCGGTCGGCACCGCACCCGGGCGACCGACGACGGCGGGACCGGCGGGCGCCAACGGATCGGGCCTCGGCACGCCGATCGTAACGACCATACGCTGACCTTGGCAGGCTCCGAGCACCACGGTGAGGGCGAGCACGGCAGGCAGGCGGCTGGGAGATCTCGGCAGGTGCAAGGACTCAACGATCCATGGGGGCGTTCACGGGGCCGTCATCGGGCCGCGAGCGCTCGCGCGGTTTCCACGGGGTTCTCGGCATCTCGCAGCGACCGGATCACGGCGACGCCGGCCGCCCCGGTCGCGCGGACGGCTTCCGCGTTGGCGACGTCGATCCCACCCAGTGCCACGACGGGCAGATCCTCGCAGTCGCGGCGAAGCGACGCAAACTTCTGGGTGCCGAGCGGCGTACCTTTCTCGGGCACTCCGTACACCGGGCTGAGAATCGCGTAGTCGGCACCCGCCGCCGCCGCGCGCTTCAGGTCGTTCGCGCCGTGGCACGACACGCCGAGCCACCCCGGGAACCAGGGGCGCACGTGCCTCGCCGGCGGCGAACGGTGTCCGATCTGCACGCCGTGCGCACCCGCCGCGAGCGCAACGTCGGCCCGATCTCCCACGATCAGCGCCGTCCCGTGCGTCCTGCACCGGACGGCGAGATCACGCGCCGTACGGTACAGCTCGGCGCCGCTGGCTCCTGGTTCCCGCAACCACACGGCGCTCACGCCCCCGCCGAGCGCAGCGTCGAGGTGGTCTCCCCGCCGGGCCGTCGCCGCGTCCACGATGAAGACGAGGCGCAGGGCGTCGTGAAGCTCCATGACCCGATCTCAGCTCCGCTCGCCGAACAGCACGTCCTCGAGTCCGCGCACCAACCCGACACGATTCGACACCGCCCGGATCGCCGCGAGAACGCCCGGAAGATAGCAGTCGCGACCGGCCGCGTCGTGGCGCAGCAGCAGGGCCTCCCCCAGTCCGCCGAAATGGACCTCCTGCCGCGCCGCGATGCCGGGCAGACGCAGGCTGTGGACGCGCACGCCATCGACGTCGAGCCCACGCGCCGGTTCCGCGCCGGGGCGTCCGGCGCGCGCACCGGCGCGCGCGAGGCGCCTGGCGGTGTCGTAGGCCGTTCCCGAAGGCGCGTCGAGCTTGTCGGGGTGGTGCGTCTCGACGATCTCGACTGCCGGAAGGTACCGCGCCGCCTCCTCGGCGAAGCGCTGCAGCAGCACCATCCCGAGCGCGAAGTTCGGTGCGACGATCAGCCCCCGGCCGGCCTTGCGCGCGGCCAGGTCGAGACGATCGAGGTCGGCCTCCGTGAAGCCCGTCGTCCCGATCACCCCGTGGGCGCCGGCCGCCAGGAGCGCGTCTGCGTTCGAGACCGCGCTCGCGGGCTCGGTGAAGTCGACGACGACGTCCGCCCGCGTCTCTCGTGCACGCCTCTCCAGGTCGTCGCCCTGCTCGACCTCCGCGACGATCGTCACGTCGTCGGCGGCCGCCAGGCCCGGAAGGAGCGCGCGGCCCATCCGCCCCTGGGCACCCGCAAAGACCACCCGGATGACTCCCGCTTCCGTCATGCCTGCTCCTCGGCTCTGCCGTCTCCGCGGCGTCGCCGGCGACGAGCGTAGCGCTTCACGAGCTTCAGCTGCTCCGCCGTCTCGATCGATCCGGGACGCAGCGTACGCACTCTCGCAATGGCGTCCTCGGCCGACGCGCCCTCGTGGACGAGATAGGCGGCGAGGACGAGGCCCGTCCGCCCCTGTCCTGCCTGGCAATGAACGACGACCGCGCGTCCCGCGTCGATCTGCTCCTTCATGAACCGGAGCGTTCGACGCAGGTCGGCGTCGGTGGGCGTGCCGAAGTCCGGGATGGGCGCGTGCAGCACCGCGAGCCCAGCGCCTGCGGGCTGCCCCGGAGGCTTGCGTTGCGTCAGACTGACCACCGCGCCGATGCCCTGCTCCGCCAGGAGGGACCAGGCGCCGGCATCCGGACGTCCCATCCCCGCGAGCACCCCCTCGCGAATCCAGCCGAAGTTGAACAACATGCGGTCCAGGGATACCGGGCGCCCGGGCCCCCGCCCTTCCTTTCCCCGGTCCGAAAACCGAGTTGGGCGTGCTCACCCGGTAGCGCGTGCGGCCCGTTGCCGATGCTTGGATCCCCCCGTAGCCTCTTCGGGACGTGGATCCGGGACTTTTCACCTCATTCCCACTTGCCGACCTGACGGTCGTCGAGGGTCAGCGGATCCTCACCCTCGTCGCGCTGGCCGTCGTCGTGATCGGCGCCGTGCTGCCCGGCGTGTCCCTCGACCTGGTGGCGGTCCTCTCCCTCGCCCTCCTGGTGATCGGAGGCGTCCTCGACGCGACCGACGCGGCGGCCGGTTTCGGGAACAAGACCTTGCTGGCGGTCGCGTGCATGTTCATCCTCGCGGAAGGTCTGCAGCAGACCGGAGCGGTCCAGGCGCTCGACCGGCTCGCCCGCAACGCGGGCCGCCGCGGCCTGAGGCCCCTCTTCCTCACCGTCCTGCCCATCGTGATGGTCCTGTCGGGGCTCATGAACAACACCGGCGTGGTCGTCCTGCTCCTGCCCGTGTTCCTCGCCGTCAGCTCCGACATGGGCATCAGTCCGAGCCGCGTCCTGCTTCCGCTCTCGTACGCGGCCATTCTCGGAGGCACGCTCACCCTGGTCGGGACCACGACGAACCTCCTGGTCGACGGCATCGTGCGGCAGTCGGGTCTGGAGGGGCTCGACCTGCTCGATTTCCTGCCCGTCGGCGCCGTGTTCTGCCTGATCGGGATCGTCTATCTGGTCCTGTTGGGCCCGCGGCTCCTGCCGGACCGCACGGGATTGGCGACCCTCGTGCCCGCACCGATGCGGTCCGAGTACCTGACGGAGGTCGTGCTGGGACCCGACTCGCGTCTCGTGGGGCGGACGCTGCGGGAGTCGGAGATCCCGGAACGGATCCGCGTCCTCGCGCTCGTGCGCGGAGAGGAGACCCTCTGGCCGGGGTTCGAGGACCTCCCCCTCCGCGCCGGCGACCTCCTCATGGTCAAGGGACCGCCGAACGCCATCGTGGCCCTCATCCAGGAGCGCGGCCTCGCCGGGCCCCCCGACCCGGAGGGCGGCGGGCGCGTGACCGACGTCACGCTGGCCCTCGCCGAGGTCATGGTCGCGCCCGGTTCGCGACTCGACGGTTCGACCGTCCGGCAGGCGCGTCTGCGCGAGACCTTCGACGTGGTCGTGCTGGGCGTCCTGCGTCACGGCGCCCACCTGCGCGAGCACATCGGGACCCTCTCTCTCCGCGTGGGCGACATCCTGCTGGTCCAGGGTACGGAGTCCAACCTCCACGCCCTGCACGGGGCCCGCGACGACCTGATCATGCTCGCGGGCGATCTCCCCCGTGCCCCACGCCGGCACAAGCGCATCCTGGCTGCCGGCGCCGGGGTCGTGACCCTCGGACTCGCCGCGCTCGGGCTCGTGGAGTTGCCCGTCGCCGCCCTGCTCGGCTGCGTGGTGATCGTCGCCGGCGGGTGCCT
>JAUXCH010000851.1 GCA_030618975.1 Planctomycetia bacterium | reverse complement strand
CTCGACCTGATGCGGAAGGGCACCGAAAGCGAGGCGGTGACGAAGGTCGCGATCCGGGTGATGCTGCGTCTCGGATTCGGAAACGAGGACGGAGCACGCTTCCTGCTCGAGCAGGCCACGTCGGCGGAGTGGATGTCCCGGCTCCGCATCGTGGACGCCGCCGCCCTCAGCGACGAGCCGTTGGCGCTCCCCGTGCTGCACGTCGCCCTCGGTGACGAGCGGTGGACGATCCGACTGGTCGCCACCCATGGTCTGGCACGGCGCCGACAGAAGGAGTCCGTACCGCCGCTGATCGATCGCCTCGACGTGGAGGACCGGGCGCGCCTCCGACAGGCGACCGCCCGCGCGCTCTACCGGATCACGGGAATGAGTCTGTACGACGTCGCGGAACGGTGGCGGCGCTGGTGGACGGAGAAGGGAGAGACGTTCGAAGTGCCCGACGAGGTCGCGGCGCTGCCCGAGGTCGATCCCGGACGCGTGTACGGGACGTTCTACGGCATCCCCGTGGAGTCGGACCGCGTCATCTTCGTGATCGACCAGTCGGGTTCGATGGACAGCGAACGGGTGACCACCGGTCGGGGTGGGACGGAGTTCGAGCGGGCGGTGGAGGAGACTCTGAAGGTGGTGTCCAAGATGCCCAACGGGGCGAAGGTGAACGTGATCCTCTTCGAGAGCGATCTGCACGCGTGGAAAGAGGATCTCGTGGTGCTGAACGAGACGTCCCGGACGGAGCTCGCGCGCTTCCTCCGGGGACAGGAGCCTCTCGGCGCAACGGACCTGTACGGCGGGCTCGCGCGGGCCATTCGCACCGAGGAAGTCGATACGATCTACCTGCTTTCCGACGGCACGCCCACCGCCGGGCGCTACGTCCAAGACGACGACATCCTCCGTGCGATCGAAGATCTCAACTGGTTCGTGCGCGCCATCATCCACACCGTGTCGTTGGACGTGGAATCGGGGTTGCTCGAGGAGCTGGCTGACCGGAGCGGCGGGATCTACGTGCAGCGGTAGACGGACCGTGGATCGTGGACCGTGGATCGTCCCGAGGTCGCCCCGGCGCCCCGGCGGGAGCGTGGCCCTCTGGAGGTCGGCTCGGCGGCGACGGTGTGTTCCCGTCTCGGGAGTGCTGGATCGATCGATCCTTGTCCCCTGGGACGCCGGCACCGCCCTGGGTGTCCGCGCCTGGGGTCTTGACGCCCGAGGGCCATGGTGTACGGTACGCGGCGTTCCATGGACCGCGAGCCCGCCGGCCGGCGGAGAAGGAGATTCGTCGTGCGTACTTCCGACGCCCACCGTCCCTTCACGAGCCGCGGCCGGAGCGACAGGAACCCGCACCGCCGCTGATCCAGCGCAGAGCGCACGGAAACGCGCGCATCGCACTTGCGGCACGGCCCGGCTCTCCCCCAGTTCACTGAGCCCGGGGTCTGCTCGCGACGACGCTCGCGGCGCCCCCGACGGTGGGAGTCCGCATGTCCTTCGAACGAAAACGGCGGCGTGGCAAGCAGCCGCCGCCCTGTGACCAGCTCGGCCCGGACGACGGAATCGATCCGCGCATCTACTTTCGAAACGAACCCCGCCGGAGGGGGGACGACCGCAAGGTCCGACAACTCTGCGCGCAAGCCGCACGGGCGCTGCAGTTCGCGTTCGCCGGCCTGTGCCGCGATCCGATCCTGCAGCAGCTCGACGTGGTGAGCGTGGAGCCCGCTCCGGATGCCCGTCGGTTGCGGGTGATCGTCCGTCCCTGCGGGGAGGGCGCATCCGTCTCGGAGGTGCAGGAACGCCTCGCAGAGGCCTATCCGCTGCTGCGGTCCGCCGTGGCAGCGGAGGTGCGCCGTCGGCGGGCCCCGGAGCTCCTGCTCCAGGTCCGGCCCTTCGGCTCCGAGGCGCCGTCATGACGGCGCCTCTCCATCTCTGGACGGCGGGACCGCTCGGCACGGACGTCAAGGCGTCGGTCGAGCGCCTGACGGAGGCCGGCGGCGCCGTCCACGTGGCCCTCATGCCCGACGCCCACCTCGCCCACGACGTCTGCATCGGCACGGTCCTCGCGACGTGCGACCGGATCTACCCCGCCGCCGTCGGCGGGGACATCGGCTGCGGAATGGCGGCGATCGCGTTCGACGCGGACGCGGGGCTGCTCGCCGACGAAGCACCGGCGGCGAGACTGCTCTCGGCGCTGTACGACGCGATTCCCTGCTTGAAGCACAGGCACGCCGGGCCGCTTCCGGACACGCTGGCGGACGCGCCACTCAGCGACCCGGCGCTCGAGCGGCGCAAGCGACGGGAGGGGCGTCTGCAGCTCGGCACGCTCGGCCGCGGG
>JAUXCH010000447.1 GCA_030618975.1 Planctomycetia bacterium | reverse complement strand
GGTACCGCCGGGGACGGTGCGGGTGATCCCCTTCGAGTGGACCCGGACCCTGGGCGACCAGGTGGTCGTGGACCGTCTGCCGTCCGACGCGGTCCACGTCGTCGCGCAAGGCACGCACGTCTGCGCCGGCGACGTCGTCCTGCCCGCGGGCCGGCGGCTCGACGCCGGCGCGCTCGGTGCGTTGGCCACCGCGGGGCGACTGCGCGTCGAGGTGGCCGCCCGCCCACAGGTCGCCGTGCTGGGCACGGGTTCCGAGCTGGTTCACGTGGCCGTGGCGCCCGGGCCCGGACAGGTGCGGAACTCGAACGCGCCCCTTCTCCGGGCGCAGGCCCGCCGAGCCGGCGCCGCCGCGATCGACCTGGGGTTGGCTGTCGACGTCGAGCAGGAGTTGAGGCGGGCGATTCGCGAGGGTCTCGACGCGGACGTGCTCGTGCTCTCCGGGGGCGTGAGCCGCGGCGACCTCGACCTCGTGCCCGCGGCGCTCCAGGCCGAGGGGGTCCGCCAGGTCTTCCATCGCTGGAGGGTCCAGCCCGGCGGTCCGCTGTGGTTCGGCGTACACGAGCGAGCCGAGACCCTCGTCTTCGGCCTCCCCGGCAATCCCGCGGCGTCCTTCGTCGGATTCGAGATCCTGGTCGTGCCCGCGATCCGCGGCCTGCTGGGCGAGTCCGTCGAGGCGCGCCGGACGGTGAAGGCGCGCTACCGCGGCCACGTGGGCCGCGGCGGCGACCGTCGCCGCTACCGGCCCGTCCGTCTCGAGAGTGCCGCCGACGGCACCCTGCTCGCCCAGGCCCTCCCCTGGACCGGCTCCGGTGACCCCTTCGTCTCCGCACGAGCCGCGGCGCTGGCGGTGCTCCCGGATTCGGAGCCGTCCGACGGAAGGGAGCCGGTCGTCGACGTCCTGCCCCTGGAGCCCTGGGCGTGAGCGAGGCAGCGGCCGCGGTGCCCCGGCCCCCTCCTTCCCGACGGGAACCAGGCGACTCCCGACGGGAACCAGGCCGCCTGCGACGGATCGCGGGGGCCTGGTTCCACGCGGGCGCCGCGGGCGCGTGGGGGTTGCTTGCGCTGAGCCTCGTCCTCCACCTCCTCGCCTGGCCGCCCGGTCCGCTCCCGTGGCTCGTCCTCGCCGCGGACGCTCCCTTCCTCTGGCTCCTCTTCCGCGACCCGACGCGGTGGAAGCGCTGGGTCTTCCTCTACTCGCTCCTGTACTACGGCGCCGGCTTCTGGTGGCTGTCCGAGATCACGTGGATCCAGGTGTTCCTCGCGGCGCTGTTCATGACGCCCATCTATCTCGCAGCCGGCGCCCTGATCCGCTGGCTGGTCCGGCGCCGCGCGCCGTGGCTGCTCGTGGTCCCCACCGTCCTCGTGTTCGAGGAGCTGGTGCGCACCGTCTACATGGGCGGCATGCCCCTGCCCATGCGCTCGCTCGCGCTCACCGCGTCCGAGACCCTCACCGCATCCACCGCGTATCTCGGTGCGTACGGCCTGTCCTTCCTCGCGGCGATGGGCGGAGCCGCCGTGGCGCGCCTGCCCTTCCACCTCCGCCGCCGTGCGTGGCGGCGCCTGCTCGTCGACACGGTGGCGGTCGTCCTCGTGGGCGGGATCCTCTCCGCCCTCGGCGCGGCGCGCATCTCCGATCGGACGCCGCGGATCGTGTCGAGTGCACCCCGGGTGCTCGCCGCCGTGCAGGGCGCCATTCCGCAGTCCACGAAGCACTCCCCGGACCCCGATGCCCGCAATCGCATGTTCCAGGGCCACCTGGATCTCTCCACCGCCGCGATCGAGGACACCCTCGCCGCCGGCGAGGAGGTCGTCGCCGTCCTCTGGCCGGAGACGATGGTGCCCTGGGATTTTCTCGACGCCGACCTCGCCGCCCGTTTCCCGGAAGCCTGGGAGAACGAGGTCCGCATCCTGCAGAACGTGCAGGCGTGCGTGCCTCCCACGTCGCGTACTCCGCGCTTCCTCCTCGGCGCCATCTACCAGTTCCGCCGCGGGGAGGAGCGCCACCTCGACCCGCGCGCGTACGGGGCGCACGACAGCCTCTTCCTCGTCGACCCCGTCCAGGTCCCCGCGCCCGACGGGCCGTATCCGCAGCCACCGCCGCCCGGACAGCGGCCCGCGTGGGAGATCGCCCGCCACGACAAGCACGTCCTCGTCCCGGGCGGGGAGTACACCCCCCTCGGCGAGCTGCTCCCGCCGCTTCGATGGGCGAGGAACCTGGTGTCGGTGGTCCCCGAGCTCGACCCGGGCCCGGAGGCCCAGGAGCCCTTGCTCCTCGTCGACGGTCCCGACGGGGGGATCCGGGCCGGCACGGTCCTCTGCTTCGAGCTGCTCTCACCGGCGCCCTGCCGGGCACGGCGAGCGGCGGGCGCCGACGTCCTCCTCAACCCCTCGAACTACGGCTGGTTCGGGGAGACCGCCTTCCGGGCCCAGATCCGGGCCGTGGCCCGGTTGCGGGCGGCGGAGACCGCCGCCACGGTCGTGGTAGCGGGGAATACGGGCCCCACGCTCTTCTACGACCCGCTGGGGCGTCCCTACGGCCGGTTCCGGCCGTTCCCCGACGAGGAGGCAGCCGAGCCGCTCGAGAGCAACGCGAACACCTTCCGGAGGGGGTTCGCCGTGGCGCCGCTGCTCGTGGATCCCGAACCGACGCCTTACGTGCGCTGGGGAGATTTGCCCTGGTACGGGCTCGGGCTCCTGGTTCTCGGATTCGGGCTGTTTGCACCCCGGTCACGTGATGCCCCGGTGACCTGGGGCGGGTACCCCAGCACTTGCTCGGAGCCAAGGGCGAAATCCTTTGACTCCCCGCAAGGTGTCTGACATAACCCCAGACGCTCGCGCGACATGGGCAATCCGGGAGGGTAGCGTCCAGGTCGCGTGCGTGTCGTAAGGGACGCGGATCCCCGGGAGGGGGGTTTCGCGGGGAGCATCACATGAACACCGTTGCCAAGATCCTCATCGTGGTGAACCTGGTCCTGGCCGGGGCGTTTCTCGCCTCCGCCGGCAACTTCCTGGGCCATATGGACCACTGGAAGAACAAGCACGAGGTTGATACCGCGGTTCTCCAAGACACGATCGACCAGAAGGAGATCGTGATCGTCAGGGAGCGGAAGGAGAAAGCGGACCTCATCAGCCAGAGCAACGCGCTGCAAGGGCAGCTCGACGGCTTCAAGAAGGAAGCCGCCGAGGTGCGTGTACAGGACGACCTCCTGAAGGAGGCGCACAACCACGCCAGCATCCAGCTGACCCAGGCCACTGCGGCCCTGGAGAAGGCGCAGGACACGATCAAGAGCAACCAGCAGTTGATCGACGCCCTGCAGGGTGAGCGCGCCAAGAACAGCGAAGCGCTTCGCGTTGCGCGGGACGCCAAGGAAGCGGCCATCCGCAGCCTGGCGGAGAAGGAACAGCAGTTCGAGAACCTGATGGCCCAGAAGCAGGCCCTCGCGGCCCAGCTCGAGGACACGAAGCACCAGCTCCGCAGCGCGCAGCTCACCGCGGAGACCGCGGTCAGCCTGGCCGGTGGCGCGGGTGACGTGCCGATGGACCAGCCGGCGCACGACGGCCAGATCGTGGCCGTGGACACCGGTGCCAACGTCGCCATCATCTCGCTCGGCGCCGAGGACGGGGTCCGCCCCGGCTACCGCTACACCGTGTCGCGCGGCAGCCAGTACGTCACGATGATCGAAATCACCGACGTGCAGGCGAAGCAGTCCGCCGGCCGCTCGATCAAGAGCCTGCAGAAGTCCCGCATCCAGCGTGGCGATCGGGTGATGAGCCGCTGACGCGGCTCCTCCTCGAGGAAGGGAACACTCGCATGGCACGCGACATCTACGAAGACGCCGATGCGGTGGACGCCGAACCCAAGGGTGAGGGTCTCTCCGGCGCGCTCATCATCCTGACCACGATCCTTCTGCTCGGCGCCTGTGTCGTCATGCAGTTGGCTCTGAAGAAGCACTTCAACGCGGGCATGTTCGCGGACAAGAACATCGCGAGCACCGAGTAGCACAGCAACGCCGAGTAGAACAGGCAAGCGGAAGGACCGCTCCCTCACAGCCACTTCCCCTCGAACGGGGCGCCGCAACCGGGCAGGTGCGGCGCCCTTTTCTTTGGTGCCTGCGGCACGAGCGGCCGCGATGTTGTTTGGCGCCTGCGGCGCGAGCGGCCGCGATGTTCTTAGGCCCTGACGGGCGAGCGGCCAGGGATCTTGTCTGGCCCTGACGGGCGAGCGGCCAGGGTGCCTGCGGCACCGTGGCCTTGGGGGAAATCGCGCGGACGCGCGATTTCTGCAGCCTGGCGCGCTTTGCGCGGCAGGCTGAGATCGCGGAACTTGGGGACTCGCGCCGGAGGCTGCCACGGCTGAGCCCGCTTTGGCGGAGTTCGGGCCGACGAGCTTCGGGCCCTCGTTCCATTCCCTTCACCCCCTGGACCGACGGGACTGTCCGAGGACTCGTGTTCCCGAGGATCCAGGTCGCCCCGGGTCCGTATCGGCGGGGTCTTGCCCGCGCGAAGGAGCCCGGTACAAGGGCGACCCCGCACCCCGAGACGAGCCCCCCATGAGCCACGACCTGGAATCTCTCGAATCCGGCTTCTCCACCCGCGCCATCCACGGCGGCCAGCGCCCCGACCCCACGACGGGCGCCGTGATGCCGCCCGTGTACCTCACGTCGACGTACGTCCAGCAGGCGCCCGGTGTGCACCAGGGCTTCGAGTACTCCCGGACGCGCAACCCCACGCGGGACGCGCTGCAGGCCGGCCTCGCCGCGATCGAAGGCGGAACCGAGGCGATCGCCTTCGCGTCCGGCCTGGCGGCCACGCACGCCGTGCTCGGGATGCTCTCCTCCAACGACCACATCGT
>JAUXCH010000046.1 GCA_030618975.1 Planctomycetia bacterium | reverse complement strand
CGGACCCTGATGGCTGGGGGTGGTCCGCTCTGAGGCCGATGGTGACCTCGACCCCCTCCGGGGCGACCTGCGCCAGGTCTTCCGGGAAGGTCCACCGGGTACTGACGCCGTTCGGGATGCCGGTCAGCCCGATCCCCGGCGGGGAGGTCGAGACCCCGGGGCCCTGGTGCTTGTCGAGGTTGTCTGCGAAGCCCGCGAGCTCGGGGATCAGGGGTTCGAGGTGCGTCTCCCAGATCAGATCCGACGGATCCGGCGGTGGAGGAGGCAGGAGGCGGGCCTCGTCGAGGTAGACGACGTGCAGGCGATCCGGGTCGTAGATGGGAGTCCCCGACGCGTCCAGGTCGACGCCGAAGCCGCGGATCTTGCGTCCTCCGTTGATCGTCGAGCTGCCTGCGATCGTATGGTCGCGGATGTCGTCGACCACCTTCGTGTCGATGACCTCCTGTATCCAGTTCCCCTCGAGGATCGTGATGTGGACCTGGTCGACCTCACCGGCGAGCGTCTGGTAGATCGTCATCTCGTCCACCATCATCGAATGGGATCCACCGTCCCAGTCGCCGTTGGCCTTGAGCTTCCGGATGAGAATGTACGAGCCGGGCACGGGCGCGTTGATCCCGGGCCGGAAGTCCGAGTAGTCGAGCTCCGTCCAGTGGATCCAGCGGCCCCGCCCAGCGATACGGCTCTCCTCGGTCCGGTAGAAGGTCTCGAGCTGGTCGGTCGTGTCGAGTTGCCAGTCGAGCACCCACTCGGACCCGCGGTACCCCCCGACGTAGGGCAGGGAGGCCTCGCGGTGCCAATACGAGATGGCCTCGGAGCACCAGTCGTCACGGAGGGCGAACTCCGGGTCGATGAAGGAACTCGCCTCCTGGAGCGCACACGCGAAGAGCTGTGCGCTCTCCGGTGAGTTGAGTCCGAGCCGCATCTGGTAGTAGGGCTTGCCCCCGTGCGTCTCACAAGAGTCGTGGGTGCCGAGCGTCTCGCGGGCGATGTCCTGCAGGTAGCCGATCGAGGACGGATCCCAACTCCCCGTATCGTCGAAGCACGCGCACGAGGGCGAGTCGCCGTTGCAGCAGCCGAGATGCTCGGCGCCCCCCCCTCCTCCACAAGCTCCCACCCCCAGCCAGACGGCCAGGAGCCCCACGGTCACGACCCGTCCTCGGTACGGCATGGATGCCTCCCCGGTCCTGGAGTGGATCCCCATTCTACCGGCACGGGCGTCCGTCCCGCATGGGCACTGGCTTGCGCGACGATCGACGCCGTGCTGCACGGCCTCCAGGTTCTTCCTCTGGACGCGCCAGTAGCCGCGGGGAGGGGCTGGAGAGACTCCTGATTCCAGCCGCGGACGGCTTCGAGGGCCTCCCGACGGGAACGGCCCGTGACCTGGAAGGCCGGCAGCGGCCTTCCACGCCGGAGGCAGCCCGTCGATTGCGGATCCCGCGACCGTCGGACGGCGGGCGCGGGCTACGGCACGCGGAACCTGCCGTCTGTGGCCTCGAGGAAGCGCCGGTTCTTGCGGATCCAGAGCTTCAGGCGGCCGCGGGCGAGGGGGTGGACGTCGGCGCGGCCCACCCGGTCGTCGCCGAGCAGCGCGCGAAGCGTCTCGTTTGCGCGCTGCCTCACCTTCGGGTCCGGCGCGCCGAGGGCGTCGGCGAGCAGGGAAAGGCTCTGCGGGCCGAGAAGGAGGCAGGCCTGCACGAGGTCGCACGGTGCCAGGCCGCGGGCGAGCCAGTCCTGCACGTCGCCGACGGGCAAGCGCGCGGGCGGAGGTTCTTCTCCTGGCGGCCGCTCGTCTCCGGTCACGGGACCGAGCGGACGGCCGGGCGGCGTGAACGCGCGCGGCGGATCGGCGGCGCGCGTCAGGAAGAGCAGCGCGAAGCAAGTCGCGTAGAGCGGGTGCTCGCCGCGCCAGGAGCCGTCCTTCTTCTGCGTGGCGAGCAGGTGGGCAGCGCCTTCGGCGTACCAGTCGCGTTCGCCGAGGCGCTCGCGGCCCGAGAGCACCATCGCGCGCTCGACGCTCCAGAGGAAGTAGTGGACCCAGCCGCGCCCCCCCTTGCGTTGACGCTGGCCGGCGCCGCCCTGCGCGGGGCCGAAGTTCCTGTCGATTCGAAAGCCCGCGGCGAGCCGCCGGATTGCGCGGTCGAGGAGCCGGCTCGTCGGGACGTCCTCGTCGCGCGTGTCGGTCGCACGCCCGGCGAGGGCCGCCTCGAGGATGGCGACCGACGCGACGCCCGCAGCCGTCATGGACCCGGTGCTCGCCGACGCCCGGGATCCTCCGGAGGAGTAGCCGAACCCCCCGTCCTTCTGGGCGGCCTCGCGCCACCAGCGCCACGCGCGCTTCAGGACCTCCTCGTCGACGGGCAGGCCTTCGCCCGCGGCGGCGCCGAGCGCGAGCACGGCGAACTGCGCGTTGCTGTTGTCGCCCGCGCCGTGAACCTTCCGACCCGCCTTGGGGGCGTAGCTCCACTGGCCGTTGGCGGCCTGGCTCCTGGTGAGGAGGGCGACCGCCCGCTGCATGCGGGGCTCGTGTGCGAGGCCGCGGTCGCGCAGGAAGAGGACGAGGAGCGAGGTGGAGTAGGTGTCCGCGTCCTTGTCGCGAGAACGTCTCAGGCCCGGACCGTGCCGGTCGAGCCACCTGAGCGCCTTGGCGAAGCCCTTGTCCTCGGGCGCGAGGCCGGTGTGGAGCAGGGCGTAGGCGGCGAGGACGGTGTGGCCGAAGGCCCGGCTGCCCGTACCCCAGGTCCCGTCGGCGCGCTGCTCGGCGAGGAGCCAGGCCACGCCCTTCTCGATCGCCGCGTCCACGGCGGCCGGCGAGGGCGGGGGCTCGCCGGCTGCGGCGGGCCCGAGCGCCGGGGCCGCGAGCAGCGAGAGGAGCAGGAGGGGGCACAGGCGCGCAGTCACGGTGTCCGAGGCTATCAACGCAGGCGGCCCCGCGGTGGTACCGTTCCGGCTACGAAAGCCGGAGATCAGCAGCCCGCCATGACCTCGAAGCTCCGCATCGTCACGTGGAACATCCACAAGGGCATCGGGACGGACCGGGCCTACCGGCTGGACAGGACGATCGAGGTGCTCCGGGAGCTGGACGCCGACGTGGTCTGTCTCCAGGAGGTCGACGAGGTCGTGCCCCGGTCGAAACGGGAACGGCAGGGGAACAAGCTGGCGCGCGAGCTGGGCTATCCGCACACGGCGCTCGGCCTGAACGTGAGGGTGAAGAACGGCGCGTACGGGAACCTCACGCTGTCGAAGTTCCCCCTGCGGGACGTGCACAACGTGAATCTCACGGTGCCGCCGAAGAAGCGGCGCAGCGCCCTCGTCACCCGCGTCATGACCGGCCCCCCGCACGGGTGGATGCTCGCCAACGTGCACCTCGGGCTCATGCACCTCGAGCGACGCATCCAGCTGCGGCGCCTGCTGGCCCACGTGTTTCGGGGTGCCCTGCCCGACCAGCCGCTGGTCATCGCGGGCGACTGGAACGAGTGGGGGCGGCGACTGGTTCACGAGGTCATGAAGGACTGGGGCTTTCACCTGGCGCGAAACGACCACCATCCGAAGCGCGGCGCGCGTACGTGGCCGAGTCGGCGGCCGATCGTGGCGCTCGACAAGGTCCTCTACCGCGACCCCGTCCGCTGCCACCACTGCGCCGGCGTGCTCGACGACACGACGCGCGTGGCGAGCGACCACCTGCCGCTGATGGTGGAGCTCGAGACGCCGCTCCACGTCGACATGCCGCTGCCGCCGACGCCGCGCCCGGCTACCGCGTGAGCCGGGCGATCTCGTCGGCGGCTCGCTGCGTGTCCTCGAGCGTGGGGACGAGGGCACGGCGGGCGTAGCCGGAGCCTGAGCCTGACTTCGCGCGGTCGACCTGGATGCGCGAATCGAGCACCGCGATGCCGACCGTTCCGTGGGAGCCCTCACGGTCCGGAAAGTGAAGCAGGTGACGGCCGCTCACCCGTGGGCATGCTGGCATGCCGTGAAGCGAACGACGGTCGAACTGTCCGACGAGCTCGACGCGCGGTTGAGACACGAGGCCGCCCGGCGCGGGATCCCGATGTCGGATCTGCCGCGCGAGGCGATCGAGGCTCACGTCGGCCGGCGGACCCTCCGCTCGTTCGGTACTGGTCGTAACGGCCGGCCGGACATCTCGGAACGGATCGAGGAGATCCTGGCCTCCGAAGCGGATCCGGCGTGCTCCTGATCGACGCGGGCCCGCTCTACGCGGCCATCGATCGAGACGACGCTCCCCCCGGCGCCGCTGTTCGCGATCGGCACGGACTCGCCTCCGTGTCGGTCGCCGTGGAGGGGCGAGCTGGTACGCGCCTCTTCACACGTTCAACGCCGACGGCCTCGTCCTGCCGTCGGAGCGTGTTCGCTCCTCCTGTGACCGTCAGCCCCTGAGAAGGCGAGCCCGTGAGCCCGGCAAGACGCATGAGCCCGGGAGACCGTGAATCCGACCTGTCTTTGAGTGGGACGCGAGTGCCAATCGCGGGACACGACACCACGCCTTCACGGCGTTGGGGCCCTCGGTGGCTCCAGGAAACGTACGGGTTGACCGGGCTCCGGCGACGGGACTACACTCCGAGCCGGTCGCAGGTCAGTGTGCCTCGGCCCACCGGGAGGGAAGCATGCCGTTCGTCTCTTCACCGATCAATTCGTACAAGGTCGTGCTCTACGGCACGCACGCGCAGGCGACGATCGGCGCCTTCATCCACTGCTACCACGGCGGCAACAACGTCGTGAGCTGCGTGTTCTACAACGACGAACAGAACGTACCGTCCAACAACCACACGCCGCCCCACCGGGTCAACCTGGCGTACCCCATCTCGAAGCTCGACACCGTCCTGCACGTCCTGCAGAGCGAAAAGCCCATCTACTTCGGGTTCATCGACACGAACCAGCTCGGGTACGTGTGCACGCGCTCCGAGCCCGTCGGCGAAGAGGAGAGCTAGGCCGTCGAAGGCCGCCGAGGGGCGCGAGGACGAGCGAGCACCTGCCGCTGAGGGTGGAGGTAGAGACACCGCTCGACGTCGACGTGCCTCTGTCGCCGGCGCCGCGTCCGGCTACCACGTGAGCTGGGCGATCTTGTCGGCGGCTCGCTGCGTGTCCTCGAGCGTGGGGACGAGGGCGAAGCGGGCGTAGCCGGCGCCGGGGTTCGACCCGTCCGCGACGACGTCCGAGATCCACTCGCCGGGGGTGCAGACGGCGGCGATGTCGGGCTCGAGCAGACGAGCAGCGAAGTCGATGCCGCTCATGCCCTCCGGCACCTGCTGCCAGATGTAGAGCGAGGCGGGGGGCGTGCAGTCCTCGAGGCCGGAGGCGGCGAAGGCGGCGAGCAGGATGTCGCGCTTCTCGCGGTAGGCGTCGCGGAACTCGCGGACGTGCGTCTCGTCCTCCAGTGCCGCCACGGCGGCGTCCTGGATGAAGGTGGGGGTGCCGGAGTCGACGTTCGTCTTGACCTTGCGAAAGAGGGCGACGAGCTCCTCGTCGCCGGCGACCCACCCGATGCGCCAGCCCGTCATGGCGCTGCGCTTCGACATGGAGAAGAAGACCAGGCTGCCTTCCTTCTGCACCTCGATCAGGGAGACGGGCGGTTCGTCGCCGAAGTAGATCTCGGAGTAGGCCTCGTCGGAGAGCACGACCCAGTCGTGCCGGTCGGCCTTTTCGACGAGCCGCTCGTAGAAGGCACGGTCCGCGACGGCGCCCGAGGGGGAGTTGGGATAGCAGACCCAGATGGCCCGGGCGCGGTCCGCGACGTCGGGAGGAATCGCGTCCAGGTCGGGCAGGAAGCCATTCTCGCGGCGGAGGGGATAGAACCAGGGCGTGGCCTCGGCGAAGAGCGCCCCGCGCTTGTAGGGCGGATAGCCGGGCGACGGGACGAGGATCAGGTCGCCCGGATCGAGGATGCCCTCGGGTGCGTGGAACACGGCCTCCTTGCTGCCGATCGTGGCGCACACCTCGCGGTCGGGGTCGAGGGCGACCCCGAACCGGCGCTCCATCCACGCCGCGCAGGCGCGGCGGTAGCCGGGATCGCCCTGGTAGGACGGATAGCCCGCGGTGGCCCGCTCGTCGACCGCCGTCTTGAGCCGCTCGCGGATGAAGGCCGGGGTGGGCACGGTCGGATCTCCCACGCCGAAGTCGATCGGCTCGATACCCTGGGCGCGGAGCGCGTCGACGCGCTTGCGCACCTCGTCGAAGGCGTAGCCCTCGAGGGCGGCGAGGCGGCGGGACGGACGGATCGTGCGGACGGCGTGCTTCATGCGCGGAGTATCCCGCAAGCGTGCGGCCCCGTCGCCTTCCTTCGGTCCCGCCCCGCAGCCGACGGGCTGGGCCCACGGGTACAATCCCGGGTCGCGAAGCCTGCTCCCCGGGGATGGTTGACGATGCGCCGACTCGAACTCTTCCGCACGGGGCGCGCCGCGTTCCGGCTCGTCCTGCTCGCGCTCCTGATCCCGCTTGCGACCGGACTTCCCACCCCGAGCACGGCGGGCGCGGACGAGGCGGAGGAGGAGCGGCTCGAGGCGATCGAGCGCCACACGGAGCGGGCGTGGAAGGCCTTCCGGTCGGGCAACCACGAGGAGGTCCTCGCGCGGATGAAGCGCGTCGCGCGCTACGACCCCGAGAGCGCGCTGCCTGCCTGGCTCACCGCGCGGGTCGAGATCCGCGTCGGGCACTACGCGCAGGCGTTGGAGCTGGTCGAGGAGGCCGCGGCGAAGCACCCGGAGCACAAGGGCCTCGAGGGTGTCCTCTTCGACGTGCTGCTGACGCTCGGGCGGCTGACGGAGGTCGAGGAGACGGCCCGTGCCCGCATCGCGGCGGACCCCGGCGACGGCATGGCGCACGCCGCCCTCGGTCTCGCGGTGGAGCAGCGCGGCCACCGCGAGGAGGCCCTCCAGGCGTACGAGGCGGCCATCGCCACCTATTCGCGGGCGTCCTCGCCCGCGGAGGACATTCCCTGGATCGCGAAGGCGGCCATCCAGGCCACCTGGCTGTCCCCGGATCCGGCGGACGACCTCCTGGGCGAAGCCGCAAAGCTCATGAGCTCGTATCTCGAGAAGCGTCCCGACGACCAGGACGTGCTGTTGATGATCGCGGACCTGTACCAGAGCCAGCGCAGCCCCAAGGGCCAGTCCCTCGCGGGCAAGTACTACCTCAAGATCCTGAAACAGAACTCCGAGGTTGCCGAGGCGCGGGTGGGCCTGGCGCGCAAGCTCCTCGTCTTCTACCAGCAGGACCGCGCGATCCAGGAGCTCGAGCGCGCGCTGGCGACCAACGAGAACCTGCCGTCCGCGCTCGCCCTGCTCGCGTCCATCCACGTGGGCAACGGGTACTACGAGAAGGCAGACGGTCTGCTCGAGCGCGCGCTCGAGGTCGATCCCGTCCACCGCGAGGCGCGGGCCGTGAAGGCGGCCAGGCTCTGGATCACGGGGAAGCGGGACGCCTTCGAGGCGCTCGAGGCCCAGGTGCGGGAGTTCAACCCCACGGACGGGCGCTTCTACGTCGTCATCTCGGACCTGGTGGGGCAGCGACAGCGCCGGTACGACGTCGCAGCCGAGCTCGCCGCGAAGGCCATCGAGATCGATCCGAACGACCCGCTCGGCTACGTCACGTACGGCGAGGCCCTCATGAACCTGGGCCGGACGGACGAAGCACGCGCGCAGTTCCTGATCGCGGTCGACAAGTCCAAGCGGTACAAGGGCGTCAAGCGAGACAATTGGCTGGAGGTGCTCGACTTCATCGACGACTTCCGCACGGTGTCGTCGGAGCACTTCGTCATCCGCATGCACGCGTCCGAGGCGGACGTGATGGAGCGCTACCTGCCCCAGCTGCTCGAGGACTCGTGGACGCAGCTCGCGGAGAAGTACGGCTTCACGCCGAAGAGCCCGGTCATCGTCGACGTGTTCCACGAGCCCAGGGACTTTTCCGTGCGCAGCGTGGGCGTGCCCGGTCTGCCTGCCCTCGGGGTGTGCTTCGGGGGCGTGATCACCCTGCTGGGCCCGACGTCGAGGCCGCTCTCGTCCTTCTCGTGGGCCAGCACGGCGTGGCACGAGTTCGCGCACGTGATCACGCTGGGAGAGAGCAAGGGGCAGGTGCCCCGGTGGCTCACGGAGGGACTCTCCGTCTACGAGGAGAAGGTCCGGCAGGCGAGCTGGAGCCGGGAGCTGGAGCGGCAGCTCTTCGACCGGTACCACAACGGCCGCCTGCTGGAGATGGACGCGATCAACCGGGCGTTCCGCGGCGGGGACATCATGTTCGCCTACTACCAGGGCGCACTCATCGCCGAGCACCTGATCGAGACGTACGGCTTCGAGGTGATCCCGAAGATGCTCAGGGCCTTCGCCGAGGACCGGACCACGGCCGAGGTGTTTCAGGACGTGCTGGATCTCGAGCTGGCGGACTACGACGGGCAGTTCAAGGAGTTCGTGGAGGGGATCGTCGGCGGGTACCACATGGTCCCCCGGTGGGACCGGAAGACGGTCGAGGCTCTCGAGAAGCGCGTGAAGGAGGACGAGCAGGACGGGCAGGCGTGGGCCCGCCTGGGCTGGGCGCGCCTGCAGCGGGGCTTGGCGATCGACGCGGGGACCGCCCTGGGGAAGGCCCTCGCGCTCGTCCCGGACGATCCCGCGGTGATCCTGCTGTCGGGCCGGCTGGCCGAGGCGAACGACCGTGCCGACCTGGCGATGAAGGCCTACGAGCGCTATCTCGCGGCGGGGGAGGACGACTTCCACGTCCGCCTCTTCCTCGCCAAGCGGATCCTCGATCGGGGCGAGGACACCGCGGCGGCCATCCCGCACCTCGAGGCGGCGAAGGCCTGCTTCCCCTACGTGCTGGGCCCGCACAGCCCGCACCTCCTCCTCGCGAAGCTGTACAAGGGCGGTGGCGAGGTGGAGCAGGCCGTTCGGGAGCTCGATGCCTACGCCGCGATCGCCGGTGAGGACTACGGCGTCCGCAAGGAGCTGAAGGCCTGGTACCGCGCTCGCCAGGACCATGAAACCGTCGTCCGACTCTGTGGGGAAATGGTGGAAATCTCTCCGTTCGGCGCCAACCCGGGGAAGACGCCCGACCTGGAGTTGCACCAGCACTACGCCGACGCGCTCCTCGCGCTGGGCCGCAGGGACGAGGCCATGCGCGAACTGGAGGTGCAGGTCGCCCTCGTGGGCTTGCTGCCGGCAGAGGAGCGCCTGGAGGCGGGGGCCACCGACACCCACCTGCGCCTGGGGGAGATGTACCTGGCCGAGGACCGTCCGCTCGACGCGCTGGAGCAGGCGATCGCGGCCCTTCGACTCTCGCCCAGCGACGCGAAGGCGCGTATGCTGAAGGCCCGGGCGGAGGAGGCAGCGGGTTACCGGTGAGCGCACCCCATCGAGCCATCCAGGACGGAATCCGCGAAGAGCTCGTTCGCGAGGTCGGGCGGAACCGCTACCGGCTGTGGTTCCGGGACACCGAGGTGCAGGGCGTCAGCGAGCGTTCGGTGACGTTCGCCGTGCCGACCGAGGTGCACCGGACCTGGATCGAGTACACGTACGGCGATGAGATGCGCCGCGCGGTGACGCAGGTGCTCGGCGAGGGCGTCGACGTCCTCTTCGAGGTGAGCCGCTCCCAGGGGATGAAGCGGGAGATCCGCAATCGCCTCCCGACGACCCCGCGTGGATGGGAGGACCTGCTCGAACAGCGCAGACCGCGCCCCAGGCTCGAGGGCTACGTGTGCGACGAAGGGGAGCGGTTTCCTCCGCTGCTGCTCTCGCAGTTCGTGCACGGCAACGGCGTCACCGATCCGCCGGCGGTGTACCTGTACGGCGACGAAGGCACGGGCAAGACGCACCTGTTGCGCGCGCTCGCAGACGAGGTCGAGGCGTACGAGCCGGGGCAGGTTCTCTACCTCACGAGTCGGCGGTTCACCACCCTGTACGTGTCCGCGCTTCGCGCCCGCGAGCTCGACGCAGTCCGCGCGTTCGAGGTCGACGTCGGGCACCGTCGTCTGGTGCTGATCGACGACGTCCACGGGCTGGCCGGTCGCAAGGCGACGCAGCGCGAGCTGGTTCGTCTGCGCGAAAAGGCCGTCGACACGCCCACGCGTTTCGTCTTCACCTCGCGCGTCCACCCCCTGGAGCTCGAGCGGATCTCGGGCCGGCTCAGGTCGTGGTTCATGGGCGGCGTCACCCTGCAGCTCAAACGTCCGGACCGGGAAGGGCTGGCGAGGATCCTCGAGGGGCGCGGGCTCGCGTACGGTCTGCCTTCCGTGCCGGCCGATGTGATCGACCGGATCCTCGAACGCACCGGTTCGGTGAGCGGCGCGGTCGACGTGCTGGACCGTTGGGCGGCCGGTTCGGCCGAACTCCGGCGTCCGCTCGAGGTCGAGTGGCTGGAGGAGATCGGCCCGTGCGTGTCGGTCACCGCGCGTGAGGAGGTCATCCGGCGCGCCAAGCGGGTCGTCTCCGCCCACTTCTCGCTGGACGCGGAGCTGTTGGACCAGCCGACGAAGGCGCGTCGCGCCGCGCTCCCACGCCGGATCGCCATGTACCTCGTCTACCGCGCGACCGCCCTGCCGTTGGCGGACATCGGCCGCGCGTTCGGGCTCCGGAGCCACAGCAGCGTCAGCCGGGCGATCCACGAGATGCGCGAGACGCGGCAGCGCGACCCCGCCCTGGAGCAGGTGGTCGACGGCCTGCTCGCCCGGATGTAGGTGGGCGCCATGACCGGCGTGTTCGTCGTGCTCGAAGGCGTGGACGGCTGCGGCAAGAGCACGCAGGCGCGGCGCCTCGTCGAGCGTCTCGAGGGGCTGGGGCGCGACGTCATCCACGTGCGCGAGCCGGGCGCCACCGCCGCCGGCGAGCGCATCCGCGACGTCCTCCTCGATCCCGCCTCCGGCGACATCACACCCATGGCGGAGGTGTTCCTGTACCAGGCCGCGCGCGCGCAACTCGTGCGAGAGGTCCTGGAGCCGGCCCTGGCGTCCGGACGGGACGTGGTCTGCGAGCGGTGGCACTACGCCACGTCCGCCTACCAGGGGGTGGCGGCGGGCGCTGGCCTCGAGGCCGTCCGCGTCACGTCGGCGCTTGCGACGGGAGGCCTGGAGCCGCAACGCGCCGTCCTGCTCGACCTTCCCGACGACGTGGCCGACGCCCGTCTCGGTGCGACGCTCGACCGGATGGAGTTGAAGGGCGACGCGTTCCGAGCCTGCGTGGCGCGGGCGCTGCGCACCGTCTTCGAGGACGGGGACGAGAGCCTCCGGGTGGTCGGTGCTCTCGGGTCCGTCGACGAGGTGGCCGCGGGGATCTGGGAGGCCGTCCGTGACGTCTTCTGACCGGAAGTCGCCGCAGGCGAGCGCTACGCAGGAACTTCCAGGCGCTGCGCAGCAGCTCTCGTGGGCCTCGCTGGGTCCGCTGGGGGCCGCGCTGGAGCGCACGGTACGGACGGACCGCCTGTCTCCCTCCTACCTGTTCGAAGGGGCGGACGACGAGGTCGTGCGCGAGGTGGCGCTGAGCTTCTGCGCCCGTGTGCTCGGAGCGGACGTGGAGGGCGAAGCCCGCAGGCGCGTCGAACGGCTCGTGGCACAGGACGCGCACCCCGATCTGCACACGCAGGGCAAGGACAAGGCGACGGTGATCTCCGTCGCTGCCCTGAGCGCCTTGCTCGAGCAGGCGCACGGCGCGCCCGTCGCCGGCCGTCGTCAGGTGTTTCTCATCGATCCGGCCGAGGCGATGGAACCCCAGGGCATCGCCCGGTACCTGAAGGCGCTCGAGGAGCCGCCCGGAGGCACCGTGTTCGTCCTGATCACGACGCGCGCGGACCGTCTCCCCGAGACCGTCCTGAGTCGCGTGCAACGGATCCGCATCCCGCCCGGCTCGGTGGAGGCGATCGCCGCGCGGCTGCGGGAGGAGGGCGCAGACGCCGAGGAAGCCGAGAGGTTCGCACGGTGGGCGGGCGGATCGCTTGCGCGCGCGAGGCGCTTTGCCTCCACGGGCGTGGCGGAGGTGGTGCGCGCGCTCGTCGGCGCGGCGCGCGCCGTGGAGCCGAGAACGGCCACGGCCGTGGAGGCGGCGCTCGCGACGCTGGCCAAGGACGCGGCCGACTTCGCCGAAGAGACGGAGGAGGGACGTCCCGATCGGAAGCGCCAGGCGATGCGTGAGCTTCTCACGGACGTCCTCTACGCGCTGAGTGTCGAGGCACGCGACGTCGTCTCGGGCCGTGCGGCCGAGGGCCTGCTTCCGGGGTTCGGACCCGACGTGGGTCTGCGGCTTCTCGAGCGGCTGGGTGCGCCCGTGGCCGCGGTGGCCGCGAACGTCACGCCCGCCGTGGTGCTCCTCGAGACGATCCGCATCCTGCGGGGCGAACTCCTCTCCGAGGGAAGGTAGCCGTCCGTTCGTCCCGCGCCCCGGGGGGCCTTTCGTGTTTCCAACATTTGCCCGATAGGGCAATCGTAGGGAGCAGGGCACCCCGGCCCTTCGACCCGGCTAATTCTTCGTTTGGAAAGCGGTTTCGAGGGGGTAGGGTTGCTCCCCCGGCAGAGGGTGGAACGGTGATCGACAAGGATCGAATCATCCATGACCTGATCGAGCGCGACCCCCGTTATCGGGCGGACGCGTACGAATTCGTCTTCGAGGCGCTCGACTTCACGTTGCGCCGCCGTGGAGAGGGTGCGCGTCACGTGACGGGCGCGCAGATCCTCGAGAGCATCCGACTCCTCGCACTCGAGCAGTTCGGGTACCTCGCGCGCGCCGTGCTTGCCACGTGGGGCATCACCCGGACCGACGACTTCGGCCACGTGGTCTTCAACCTGATCGACGCGGACCTGCTGCAGAAGACCGCGAACGACCGCCGCGAGGACTTCGTGGGGCTCTACGAGTTCCCGGCTGCGTTCGACGTCGCCTTCCACGAGTCGATCCAGGCGGTGGAAATCTAGGACCGTGGAAGTCTAGGACCGTGGAAGTCTAGGACTCGACGGCCCAACCCGCCACGAGCGCGTGGTGCCCGGCAGACGGTCCGTCTCGGCGGAAGGAGTGGAAGGTCGCCGCCTCCTCCCACGTGCATGCGTGGCAGCGCTCGATCGCCTCGGACGGGACGCCGACCGCGTTCAGTTGTCCCTCCAGCGCGCGTCCGAGATCCAGCAGCGCGTATCCCCGGCGCGTCGGGCGAAAGAGACCTTCGACAGGGGGCACCGCGGCGGTCACGGCTTCGATCACTTCCTCGCCGACCTCGTAGTGCTCCCCGCACATCGACGGACCGATGGCGACACGGAGCGCGTCGGGCGCGACCTGGTACTTGCGTTCGAGGTGTCGAACGGTCTTGCCGACCAAGCCGGCCGCCATCCCTCGCCATCCCGAGTGCACGAGCGCGAGGACCCGGGCGCGCGGCGCGACGAGAAGCAGGAGCGGACAGTCCGCGCCGACCACGCCGGCCAGGAGGCCGGGCCGGTGGAGGACGACGGCATCGGCCACGGGCGGCTCGGAAGGCAGCTCGTGGAGGTCCACCAGGTCGGCTCCGTGAGCCTGGTCGAGGGTCACGAGATTCTCGAAACCGAGCATCCGGGCGACGGCCCCCGTCCTGAGACGCGGGGCATGGCGCGTCGTCAGCGCGTGGTGCAGCCCCGGAACGCCCTCGAGGGAGGCAAAGCGCAGGAGCATGGTCGGGCTGCTGGGCTTGACGGTCGGGCTGCTGGGCTTCATGGTCGGGCTGCTGGGCTTCATGGTCGGGCTGCTGGGCTTCATGGTCGGGCTGCTGGGCTT
>JAUXCH010000076.1 GCA_030618975.1 Planctomycetia bacterium | reverse complement strand
TGCAGTCCCGTAGAGCGCGCTCTGGAAGGGGTCGTAGGGGTAGACGACGAGTTGGACGAGCAGGCCGTTCAAGGCCAGTGCGCGTCCGCGCGTGCTGTTGCCTGACTTGACCAGGAGGACTTCGCCGAGTTGTCCCTTGCCCACGTCGTCCTCCCGGAACGTGGCCTTGCGGACCCTCTGGAGCAGGTCCTCCACGTCCTTGCGGGCCCGAGCGAGCATGACCTCCGGCTCCTCCTCGCCGGGCAGCGGGATCCCGGCCTTCTTCGCCCGCAGTTCGATGGCCGCCGCCGGATAGGTGGCGCCGCGTAGCATCGCCGGGAAGCACGCGCGCACGAGGTCGTTGTTGCCGTAGAGGATGAGGCCCTGGATGCGGCCGCGCACCACGCCGACGGCGCCGAGAACGCGCTCCGACTTGCCCTCCGTACGAGGGAAGCGGGCTGCCGCCTCGTGACAGGGCAGGCAGAACGCCTTCAGCTTCGGCGCCGTGGCGATCGCGACCAACGACTTGCGGTCGTCGTCCTCCTCGCGGAAGTCGAGCCAGCGAGCGATGAACGTGGTCACGGTGTTGGCCGACCCGCCGTACTCCGCCTTCTGGCGCAGGTAGAGCGGCGCCAGGGTGTTGGACACCGTGAAGGGCACCGCTTCCTTGCGGCGCTCGGAGCTCGCGCTGGCGGGGAGCGTGCGGATGTCCGTCTCTGCGCCGGCGGCGACGATCGCGCTGTGGCGAACGAGTCGGTCCCGCTTGCCGCCCTCGAGAATCGTGCCTCCGATCACGAGCACGGGGCGCTCGCGACCGTTCTTCACGGTGACGTCGTAGCGGCTCTTGGGGAAATCCGGCTCGGTGATCTCGAGGCCCTCGGCCGTGCCGACCGCGTCGACGCCGACGTCCCCGACGGGACGCGGGATGACCAGCGGGAACAGGACGATCTTGTCCGTGACGATCGGATCGCCGACCTCGAGCCAGGCGAGGGCCTCCTGGACGAAGTTCTTGTCCGACTTCTTGTCCGACCCCTGCTCCTCCCCGGCCACGGCGGCCGGAGCGGTGGAGAGGAGGACGAGGGCCAGCAGGGCGGCCAGGAGAACGAGGGACCGGGTGTTTCGCATGGCGGGTCTCCGCGGGAGATCTTCCCCGTGAAGCCACCATGGTAGCAATCCGCCCGGCCCCCGGGGCGCCCTAGTCCTTGCTGGCCCGGTCCTTGCCGGCCTGATCCTGGCCCGGCAGCAGCCCCGAACGGAGGTGGAAATCGCGCTGGGGCAAGGGGATCTCGATCCCGGCCTCGCCCAGCCGCTTCAGGATCTCGAGGCGCAGCTGGGAGGAAATGCCGAGCCGCCCCCGGACCTGGTCGGTGTGACAGACCAGGAAGAAGTCGAGGGAGGACTCGCCGAACGCGTCGAAGAGCACGTTCGGAGCCGGGTCGTCGAGGATCTCCTCGTGGTCGTCGGCCACCCCCAGGAGGACGCGCATCACTTTCTCCACGTCCGATCCGTACGCCACGCCCACGGGAATCCGGATTCTCGCTCTCTCCATCCCGTGCGTGAGGTTCGTGACGCGTTCGCCCAGCAACTGGCGGTTCGGAATGAGCACCGTCGTGTTGTCGAACGTGCGAAGCGTCGTGCCGCGCATGTGGACGTTCTCGACGGTGCCGGTCGCCTCGCCGATCTTCACCCAGTCGCCGACGCGGATCGGACGCTCCACGAGCATGATCAGGCCGCTGATGAAGTTGCCGATGACGTCCTGGAGCCCGAACCCGATCCCGACGCCGGCGGCGCCGAAGAACCACCCGAACGAGCTCATGTCGACGCCCAGACCACCGATCGCGAATACGACGGCGAGCGCGATCACGGCGTAGTGGAGGATGGCCAGGATCGCGTAGCGGGCGCCCACGCCCACCTTCGACCGAGGAAAGACGAAGTACGTGAGGATGCTGCGGATCAGCCAGCCCGCGTAGAGCACGGCCGCGACGCTCAGGACGGAACCGAGCACCTGCCCCCAGGTGACGCCCTCGCCGCCGAAGAGGGGCGTGCCGAACTGCGAGAAGATCGTCGCGGGCGGGAGGTTCCAGCCCGCGAGCACCCAGAAGAACACGAACACGACGACGACGAGCCGGAGGATCGCGCCGGCGATGCGCTCGATGCCGAGCGCCACGGTGTCCACGGGGGGAGGCGACTCCGCGTCCGCTTCGGCCCGGTCATCCCGGTAGAAGGAAAGCAGCCGCGCGATCGATCGCCTGAGCCAGCGCAAGACGAGCAGGCCGGCGAGGACCTTGAGCAGGGTCCATCCGGCATTCACCGCGATCCACCGCGCCAGCGGCGCGTACCCCAGTCCGTCGACCACCACGTAGGCCAGCAGGGTGAGCACGAGCAGGGGGAAGAACACCCGCGCCCCGGCGCGCGAAAGCACCGCGGGCAGGGAGTCGCCCTGCACCGCGCGCATCTTCCGGAACAGCCCCGTGGAGGACAGGATGGCGGCGCCCGTGAGCACGAGGACGACGCTGTTCACCACGCGCAGCACGTCCGCCACGCCCTCGCGCCACCCGTTCGCCTCCACCAGAGCGGCGCCGAGACTGGTCAGCAGGAAGAAGAAGAACAGGGCACGGAACGTGGCTGCCATCCGGCGGGCGCGCCCGTCGGAGACCGGGAGGATCCGCAGCCCCGGCCGATCGGGCGAGAAGAGCTCGGTGATCAGTGCACGGACCAGCCCGTAGACGACGGCGATCCCGCCGACGACGAGCATCTGGACCACCGCGACACCGCTCGCCCCCAGGATCCACGTGCCGAACACGAGGACCACCGCGAAGGCGAGCCAGGGGAGCATCCGCCAGAAGATGCGCGCCAGCCGGACACGGCCGGCGAACAGGACGCGCGGGCGCTGGGCCGCCGCCTCGTTCACCGTGCACCCCCCACGGCGCCCGCCGCACCCGGCGGTGGATCGACCGGCCCCGGCGCCTCCTCGTCCTTCTTCCTCTCCTCTTCGTCCTTCTCCTCCTCCTTCTCCTCCTCGATCACGGTCTGGAGGATGTCCTCGTCCGTCACCTCGGTGACGGCCTGCTCCTCCCGGCGCCGCTTCGCGTCGGCCTTCTCCTCACGGACGCTCGCACCGGCGGCACGGAGCGCAGGATTTGCCGCGGCCTGCGTCTCGATCCAGACGTCGACCCGGCGCCGGAGGAGCTTCACGCCCAGGACCGCGGCGCCGACGAGCGCGAGCAGGCCGAGCACGCGGAGCCACGAGGCGCCCAGGAACCGGCCGGCGTGCTCCTCGTCCTGGAAGGTCAACCAGCGCCCGGCCCTGTGGGCGGCCCAGGTGGTGTCGCCCAGCGCCGCGCGGATGTCGTCGTCCGCCAGATCGCGATCCGTCCGGATGAGAAGGCTCCGCGTGCCCTGGTCCCGCAACCGGGCGCGGTAGGCGAGGAGCGCCTCGATGCGCTCCCTGTTCCTCTCGCCCTGCTCGGCGATTCCGTCCATCGCGGCGCTGAAGTCCTCGGCCGCCGTGGCGAGCAGGGCCGGCAACCTGCGGGTCCGGATGGCGAAGTCGTTGTCGTCGAGAGGCTCGAGGGCGGCCTCGGCCACGGCTCGGGCACGCTCGTATCGCTCGGTCAGCTCCGTCTCCTGGTGGGATCTCTCGCGCGCCAGGACCAGCGCCTGGATCCGATCGTCCACCGCGGAGTAGTGGCGGGCGACGAGACGCGCATCGAAGGCGTCGGCCATCTCGGGCTTCTCGAGCTCCCGCGCCGCAAGCTCCACGTACGTGACGTCCCAGGTGGCATTCTCCGGCTTTCTCAGGATCGCCGGCAACGGGTTGACCGGCTTCTCGGCCTTGGTCTTCCCTGCTCCCGCCTCGTTCGTGGACACCGGCGTGTCGGCGGCTTCGACCGGCGCCTCGTCCGCGCCACCCGGAGCCAGCTCCCGCTGCCGCACGACGGCTTCCTGCACGACCTCGAGGACCGAGAGGACCGCTCGGTACGCCTCGAGACGGGTCTCGTACACCGTTCCCTCCGCGGGCTTCTTCTCCTCCAACTGCGAGATCCACAGGCGGAGGCGGTGCTCGTCACTCAAGAGACGGTCCAGGCGCCGCGACCCTCTCAGCTTGCGCAGCGCCGACTCGTACCGGGTGTGCGCCTGCTCGGCGGACTGCACCTCGGCCTCCGCCGCCCGCACGAGGCGGTCCAGGAGCTTCAGCCTCTGCTCGGCACGAACGGCCGTCTGGTAGAGCAGCGTGATGTCGAGCGAGACCAGCGACTCGCGCGCCTCGGCCAGGCGCAGGCCGAGGGGGGCGGGGGACACGGGTACCTTGCCCTCCTTGCCCTCCTCACCGTCGCTCTCCGGGGGCACGAGGGCGCGTTGGCGCTCCTCGATCTCCTGGGCCAGCAGCGCCGCCTGCGTCTTCCAGCCGTCCAGATCGACGACCATCCGGTCGAGGGAGCGGAGGACGCCTGCGCGCTGCTCCTTCCGGTGCGCCAGGTCCTTCTGGAAGTGCTCCAGCAGCTTCGCCTTCTGCCGGACCATGGACTCGTCGACGAGCGAAGGCGGAGGGTGATCCTCCTGCATCGCATGCTCGCGCTCGTCCGCCTGCAGCAGGCGAAAGGCCGCGTAGGGCGCGTTGTAGGCGAACACGTCCTCCGACACCACGGCGTGGCGGACGAGCCGCGGCACTTCGGGGTGGACGTAGGCGGGGCGCTGCCGCGCCGCCAGGAGCAGTTGGTCCACCACGCCGCAGACCGCCGTGCCGAGGACCTTGCGCTGCAGGGTGCCGCCCTCGTGTTCCGCGACGACGGCCACGGCCCAGTCGTCGAGGTCGAGTTCGTGCGCAGGCGGTGTAGGCGGCGGAGGAGGGGCGGCGGGCGGGGCCGGTTCCTTCTCCCCCTCCGTCGGCGCCTCCGGCTCGGTCTCTCCCTCTGCGGGAGGCGGCCCCGGCGGCGGCGCCTCGACGGCCCCCTCCTCCCCAGGAGGAGGCGGCTCCTCCTTCGGCTGCTCGGGCTCGGGGGGCCATCCGTACTCGCGCACGTCCGACTCGTCCCGGCCCTCGTCGCGAACGAGCACGTCGCAGGTGGCCCTGCCCGCCAACCACGCGTCGAGCCGACGGGCCTCCTGCAGCGCACCGTCCTTCGCCGCCGTGCCCTCTCCGTCGCCCAGCCACCCGACGAGCAGGATGCGCTCCGCGACGGTCTTCTCGAACTCCACCAGGAGCGCCGCCTCCTCCTCGTCCTTCGGCTCGTACCCCATCATGTAGGCGTGGTCGTCGGCGAGGGAACGCTGCATCGCTTCGAGCGGGTCGCGCCCGGACCCGCTCCCCCCCACCGCGCGGTTTGCCGTTTGGATCAACTGGTCGCGCTCGTACGCCCGGGCCTTCGCGTCGTCGTCCGCACCCTCGTCCGCCGGCGCCGGGGAGACGAGCAGGGCGAGGAGCAGGATCGAGACGAGGCAGAGGATTCGCGGGAATCGGGGCATCGCCGGCAAGTGTACGGTCGGGGCCGTGGACGTCGGCATGGGGGCGGCTAGATCCAGTGGCGCCGGCTGAACCCGACGCGCACGCCCGCTACGAGGCGATGCGTACGGAGCATGCGGCCTCCTGCCCTGCGAGACCGCGCATTCTAGCCCTCGGTGCTACGCCCCACGGCTAGACTGGGCCGCGCAACGAGGGGGCGTAGCTCAATCGGTAGAGCAGCGGCCTTTTAAGCCGCTTGTTGGGGGTTCGATTCCCTCCGCCCCTACCACCGCAGCGCGCCGCACCGACCCGTCCACGTCCCAGATCGTCAGGAGCGCCTTGCGCGGTCCGTCGGGAAAGGCGACCATGTCGGGTGCATGCCCCGCCCGCGCTTGGATGCGGCCACGATGAAGCGAGTCGAGCAGACGGCAGATCAGGTTGCCACCACCATCGAGGAGTTCCTGGATGGAACCTGCGGGCCGTACGGCTGGGACGACTTCCTGTCGATCACCCTGCTGGATCCCCAGCTCGAGAGGATCCGGTCGTTCTGCGGGGAGGTGAAGACGCTCTACCCGCCAGGAAAGCAACGTGGCTACTGCAGCACGGAGGGGTTTCGTGTGCTCCGGAGTCTTGCAGAGCGGCTCCGACGAGGCATCGATCTCGACGGTCGAGTCATCGAGGACGGGGAAAGCGCACCCGAGTCTCGAGAACGGCGGCGGCGGGGCCACCAACGCGCACGGGGGACTCCCGCGGCTGCACGGCGCTCCCGGCGACGCCTCCTGATCGCCGTCGTGGCCGTCGCCGTAGGCATCAGCATCCTTGTCGCATTCCTCGGGATCCGCACGGAGGACGAAGGGGACGACGTGGGGGACGCAATCGCGACGCGGGACGCCGAACGCACGACGCTGCGCGTTGAGCCCTTGCCCCCGCGGTCGGAGAGGGAGACGCCTCCTTCCGACCTGCCTCCGATTCCGGAGCCGACCCGGGCCCCGGAGACGCAACGGCCTGACGGACTTGCCGACGCGCACCGCGCCCTGGACCGTCTCGAGGATCTCTTGCGCAGCTCGCGGTCGATGAACGAGGACATCCTGGCAGCCCTCGCCGATGTCGTGCAGCTCTATCTGCAGCCACCACCTCCTCCGGGCACGGTGACGCACGCTCCGCCGCCCGACGGGACGGCCACGGAACGACGGTTCGTGCACGAGGCCAACCTGCGACTCCTCGCCGAAGAGGAAGGCTGGTCGGAGGCGTATCTCGCGAAGGTGAGGACGTTCAGGAGGTCGGCCGAGCGACTCTTCCTCGAGGCGCTGAGGCTCCAGAAGATCGAGCGCCGGTCCGAGCGCAATCTCCGAGACGACGTGAACATCCAGGCCGCTCAGATCCTGGGAGCCACGGGGAACCCGCAGGTGGCGTCGAAGATCCAGAACGTCCTCGAGACCACGATCTTCAAGGCGCAGCACGAGGTCTCGATGCAGCTGCTCGTGGAGTGCTTCGCGGCGCTGGCCAGGATCGGCGACGAGGACTCCCTCGAGTGGATGGTGAAGGAGTTCACACACGGCAAACGCTCACCGCGGTCGAGTGTGGACCGGCTGGTCGCCGCGCAGAAGGCCATGATCGTGTTCGATCGCGAGAGGGTCCCCGGCGCGCTCCGCTACGAGTTGGTGCGGGAGATGATCAAGACCTACGCCGGCGTCGAGTCGCAGGCGTCGCAGAGCAGCACCGACGTGCCCATCCAAGCCGCGAAGGTCTTCTGGAATCGGATCGGGAGCGACGCCGTCAAGGTCGTACAGTACTTCTCCTTCGACCCGCAGGACGAGGACGGGGAGGTTCTGGCCACGATGCACGAGTACCAGGAGTGGTTTCGCGACCACAAGAACCCGCGAAAGCCGCCCTGGTCGAATGACTGATCCGAGCCTTGCTCGCGCCGCAGGGCAACGCGCCCGCTCGCGCGTGCCACCAGGAGCCCCCCCGAGCACGGGGCCGGGCTTGCGCGAAGCGGTGCGTGGCGGGAGGATTGCCGGGGATGACACGCGGCGAGCTCGTATCCACGATCCTCTTCCTCGTGCTCGCGGCTCTGCTCGCCGCCGCCGCGGTCCTCCCGACCGGCGGCGGGTACGGGTACGGCGTGTACACGCTCGAGGTGGACGGCCGACTCCTCGATGGGGAGACGGGCGCTCCCATCCCGGGGGCGATGGTCATGGCCTTCCCGGTTCGGGAGTGGGCCGAGGACGAGACCGAGGTCGCACGGTTCCGGCGGATGATCGATGCTCGACGGGCCGTGGCGCGGCGCAAGTCGCCGGGAGCAGCGCTGGGTTCGTACCCGATGTCTCTCGTCAACGGGGCGCTCACGGACGCAGCCGGGGTGTTCACCATGCTGGTGGACGTCCCGTGGTGCGTCTACGACTCGGGATGCGCCGGGTCGGACCCCGTGCGCCCCCCTCCCCGTCACGGCATCGAGGCCCTCCGCATCGAGATCGAGGGCGGCGACCCGGTCGTCCTCGAGGCCCCGACCGGCACGTGGACCGAGCACGAGGAGCCAGACGGCCTGTGGGCCACGTACGACGTGGGCGTGGTGCGGGTGCCGTGAAGCCGTGGGTGGGACCCAGGATCCCTGCGTCGCCCCCGGGCCCCGGGATCGGGGCGGTTCCCACCCGATCGACCCGGCGGTACGCTCTGGGTGGGTGAGGGCCGGTGGCTCCGAGTCGCCCCCACGACGGGATCCCCGATGGACAAGGCCGAACCGAGTTCCCTGCACGCAGCCGCGGCCACGAACGATTCGGCCGCGCTCGAGGACTTGATTGCCACCGGCGTGGACCTGAACGCGCTCGATTCGGAGGGGCTGACCGCCCTCGATCACTCGCTCCGGGTCGGAGAGGGAGACGCCTCCGCCATCCTGATGCGCTGGGGCGGCAAGCGGGCCTCCGAGCTGGCCAGGACGAACGCACGGAAGCTGCGGCGCGACCGCGTGAACTTCCTCACGCAGGCGGATGTCGACCACGTGGTGGGGCGACTCCCCGAGGCGGAGCGGGTACGCCTCCGCACGGTGTACTTCAGCTCACAGAGCAGGGGCGTGCAGTGGCTGGGATGGGTCACGAAGCGCGGACGCCGGGACGTGACGCTCTGCTCCATCCTCCCCGTACGCGTCAGTCTGACCCGGTTCCTCCACGGCAGGAAGCCGCCGGGCACGTTCGGCGCGGCACGGAGCAGTCAGTGGATGCCGTGGGCCGTGCGTCGCTTCCTGCTCTACGACGTGCTCCTGCACGAGATCGGGCACCTGCAACTGGTGGACGAGGGGGCGACCGACCCCAGGCGACGCTACGCCGCCCAAACGCTGGCGCGGGAGTTCGCGGACCGGTGGCGTCAGCAGATGTGGACGACCCACGACGCGAGCCCGGACCCCGTACACAACAAGCCCGCGGACGACGAGATGAGCCTGCTTCCCCTGTGGGCCGGCCTCAACAAGGCGCAGCGCTTCGATCTCGTCGTCATGGCCCTGCAGGCCCCGCACGAGCGGCGCCTCGACGTCGCGGCCCGACTGGGGAAGCTCACGGCCGAGCAGGAGGGCTTCCTGAACCGGGCCCTGTACTCGTCGCGCCGCTCTCCTACGGACGGATCGCAAGGCGTGTGAGCTCGATCGGGGAGCGGAAGGGAGGGAAGGGGCGTTGTCCCTTGCGGGGTGCCTGGCACCGTACGAGGGGGTCGAGTCGGCACCGTCCGCTGGGCGACGGTCAGACCTCCATCAGGTCCTTGGTCTTGCGCTCGACGAACTCCTTCGCCTTGCCCTCGTACTTCTTCGTGAGGTCCTGGATCTCCTCCTTGGTCTTCGTGGCCTGATCCTCGGTCAGGATCTTGTCGGCCAGGGAAGCGTCCACCTGCTTGTTGCCGTCGCGGCGGATGTTTCGGATGGAGATGTTCGTCTCCTCGCCGTGATCCTTGACGATCTTGGCGAGCTGCTTGCGGCGCTCCTCGGAGAGCGGGGGCAGCGTGAGACGGATGACCTTGCCGTCCGAGCTGGGGTTGAGGCCGAGATCCGATGCCTGGATCGTCTTCTCGATCTCCTTGAGGATGCTCGGGTCGAAGGGCTTGATGAGGATCTGCCGCGGTTCGGGGCAGCCGATCTGCGCAAGTTGGCCGAGGGGCGTCAGCGTGTCGTAGGCCGAAACCTTCATCTGGTCGACCAGCGCCGGGCTGGCCCGACCGGAGCGCAGGCCCCTGAGCTCGGTGCCCAGGTGGTTCACCGCGCCTTCCATGCGTTCCTCGGTCTGGAACAGGATCTCGTCAGCGTCCATGTGCGATCTCCTCGTCTGCGCCCACGATGGTACCGATGTCGGCCCCGCGAAGCACGCCCGCGAGGTTCCCCTTGGCGGTCATGTCGAAGACCACGATGGGAAGCCTGTTCTCGATGCACATGGTGATGGCCGTCCGGTCCATCACCTTCAGCTTCCGCCGGTAGACCTCCTCGAACGAGATCCGGTCGAAGCGCTGGGAATCGGGGTGGAGCACGGGGTCCTTGTCGTAGACCCCGTCCACCTTCGTGCCCTTCAGCAGCACCTCGGCGCCGATCTCGATGCCCCGGAGTGCGGCCGTGGTGTCGGTCGTGAAGAAGGGGTGGCCGGTCCCGGCGGCCAGGATCACGACGCGGCCCTTCTCGAGGTGGCGGATGCAGCGTCGCCGGATGTAGGGCTCGGCAACCGGCCGGATCTCGAGGGCCGTGAGGAGCCGGGTGGCGATTCCGCGGCTCTCGAGGACGTCCTGCAGGGCGAGGGCGTTGATCACGGTGGCGAGCATGCCCATGTGGTCGGCCGTCGCGCGGCTCAGCCCGGGGATGCGGGTCTGGCCGCCACGGAGGATGTTGCCGCCACCGTTGACGACGGCGATCTCCACGCCGAGAGCGTGGGCGTCGGCGATCTCGTCCGCCAGGGCGGAGACGCCTGCCTCCTCGATGGCCCCGTCGCCGCCCTGGGAGAAGGCCTCGCCGGAGACCTTCAGCAGGACGCGCCGGAACCGGAGGTCGTCGCTCATCGCGGCTACGGCCTAGCCACCCACGTGGACGCGGTCGAAGGCCTGCAGCGTGGCGCCGTGCTTGGCGAGGAGCTCCGCGACCGTGCACTTCTTGCTCGGGTCGACGACCCAGTCCTGCTCGCCGAGCACGGTCTGCTTGTAGAAGGCTCCGATCTTCCCCTCGACGATCTTGTCGATCACCTGGGCCGGCTTGCCCGCCATCTTCGGGTCCTGGGCGATCTGCGCGCGAGCGATCTCCGTCTCCTTGGCGACGAGGGTCTCGGCGATCTCGTCGCGGGAGAGGGCGGTCGGCTTCGCGAACACGATGTGCATGCAGAGCTGCTTGGCGAGCTCGCCGAGCTCGTCGCTCGCGGAGTCGGCGCCGAGAGCAACGACGGCGGCATCCTTCTGGGTGTAGTGAATGTACGAACCGACGAGGCCGGATCCGTCCACCGCGAGGTTCGCGACCGCGTCCACCTTGATGTTCTCGCGAATCACGCCGACGAGGCCGCGAAGCACGTCGTCGACCGTCTGGCCCTCGTCGTCGATCCAGGGCTGGGTCAGCAACGTGTCGACGTCCGCCGGAGCCCTCTCGGCGACCTGCAGGGCTAGCCGGTCGACGAACTCGACGAAACGGGGCGTCTTGGCGACCGGCTCGGTCTCGCAGGCCACGGCGACGACGGAGCCGCGCGCGCGATCGTCGGAGATCGTCACGCGGACGAGGCCCTCGCCCGTGGCACGATCGGCGCGCGCCTCGGCGACCTTCATGCCGTCCTTGCGAAGGCGCTCGATGGCCTTCTCGAAGTCACCACCCTCGGCCTCGAGTGCCTTCTTGCACTTCATCATCGGCATGTCGGTGGCCTTGCGGAGGTCCATCACCTGCTTCGCGGAAATGCTCATCGGGGTCTCCGAACGGGGGGCGCAAACGCACGGCGCCCTCTCCAACGAAAGTGCTCGCTCTGGAAGGGGAGGTGGACCGGCCCCGGTTCTCGTCGGGATGCCGATCTCATCGGGATGCCGTTCTCGTCGGGAATCGTCAGGAAGCCGAATCGCCCGTGGCGTCGCCGGACTCGGGGGTCGCGGGCGGTGCGGGGGGCGCGGGAG
>JAUXCH010000578.1 GCA_030618975.1 Planctomycetia bacterium | reverse complement strand
GATCGCCGAGCCGAGACCGCGTCGCGCTTCGAGCACGTTCGCGAGCCGTTGTCCGGCACCGTCCTGCGTCAGCCCCTCGGCGGCGCCTTCGAGACTCTTGAACACGAACCGGATCAGGTACAGCTCGAAGAGGTACTTCGAGAGCTGCGGGGGACCCAGGTCGCCGAGCGCCACGGACGGCACCGATCCATCGCTCTCGAGCAACGTGATGCGGTCCAGCGCGATCTGACGCACCAGGCCGCCCTTGAAGGTCGGCCCCATGATCGACGCGTCCAAGCTGCCGATCACGTCGTAGCCGGTCGAACGCCCCTGCAACTCGTGCACGACGGTGCGCGCGATCTCCTCGGGCGTGATGATCTCCATCTGGTCGAGCGCCGTGATGGCCTCGAACTCGCCGTGGCTGAACCACCCGTTCTCGCCCGTGTTCACGCACGCCATGCGCAACGTCCGCGGGCTTCCCGTTTCGTCGAGGAGGCGCTGGAAAGGCGTGGTGTCGGGGGTCGTGTCGAGGGGGTCGTCGAGCGTGTCCGAGCGCGCTTCGAAGAGCGGGCGCGCCTCGACGCGCGTCTTCTGGAACCGCTCTCCCCGCTTCTCCCAGACGTAGCCGGGGATGTCCTGCACGGCCACGGCCTTGTAGCCGATCATCGCGGCCGGCTTGAGTTCCTTGAAGGCCGGGCCGCCCTCCGTCCGGTCGGCCAGGAAGAGCAGACCGGTGTGCGCGAAGGCCACGGCCGTCTTCGCCATGAGCGTCGGGCTCGGCTTGTCCTCGCCGTGCGTGTACGGGATGTTGAGGCCCATGCCACCCGTGCCGGTGGTGCCCACCTTCACGTACACGTCGCTTCCCACGGCGGTCATCGACTCGACGAGGAGCCGGACGTGGAGGATGAGCTGCGGGATCTCCACCGAGACGAGGAGGGTCTGGACGTCGTCGTGGAACTCCTGCTGGGGCACGTCGCCCGCGCTGCCGCGGAGCCCCATGTCGGCCATGAGCTGCTTGGCCGTGGTGGGCACGTCCTGGTACGAGATCGCGGTCGCCGTGTTGATGCAGTCCACCACGGCGCTCGGTTCGAGCTCCTCGATCACCTGGGAGAGCGCCGAGTGCTCGCGGGCCCCGTCGAAGCTCTCGTAGATGTCGGCCAGGAGGTCCCGCCGGTGCGCGGGATCTCGACGGTCGGGGCCCTGGGCCTCCCCGTCGGCGTCCGAGTCGGCCAGCACACCGCGCGAGAAGACGTTGCCGTAGCGTCCCACGACCTCCGCTTCGGGGAACTCGCCCCGGAGGAGGCCGACGGCCTCGGCCACCTCGCTGCGCCAGAGGGAGACGACGACGATCTTCCGGGTCAGCCCCTCCCGAAACGCACGGCGGCAGACCTGATAGCCCACCAGGCCGGCGCCGCCCAGAACGAGGATCGAGTCGTAGGGTCTCATGAGCGTCGTCTCCCTCCCGCTGCGGGGCCCCGAGGATAGCCCTCCGGCCTGCGGGCGCGTACTCTTGCCCCCGCGTCCCCGCCGCCCGGCGGGGTCGGGCACGGAGGGCCGGGACCTTGGATCTTCACGCGCTTCCGGGAGGTCTCCCTCGCAGGCGGACACCCACCGGGAAGACGACCTCCTGCGCGCGTCCGACGACCGGGACGCCAAGCCCCACGTTCGCCGGGGGGGAGTTCGCCGTCTGATGGACGAGGCCCACCTCCGCGGACTCGAGCGCCTCTACCGGGCGGCTCCCGTCAACCGGCTCTACGCCCCCGAGATCGCCGTCGGCGACGGCACGGCCGAGATCTCCGTGCCCGTGTCACCCGATCTCTTTCACGGCGGCGGGGCGCTTCACGGCTCCGTGGCCTTCAAGCTGCTCGACGACGCCTCGTTCTTCGCGGCGAGCTCGAAGGTGAGGGACGAACTGCTGCTCACCGCGAGCTTCCACGTCCACTTCCTGCGTCCGGTCCGGGAAGGCCGCCTGACGGCGACCGGCCGCGTGGTCAGCCGGGCCCGCAAGCTCGTCGTCGCCGAGGCGGTGGCCGTCGACGACCGCGGCCGCGAGGTGGCCCGGGGCTCCGGCACCTTCCTCCCGTCGGGCCTCCGCCTGACCGACCTGGCCCCCTACCGCGACACCTCCGCCTGACGGACTATCACCCGGTACCAATGTTCGGCATTCGGATGCCCAACTCGCGTGGCGGACCCGGAAGGAGAGTGGCCGCGCGTCAGAACACGATGTTCAGCGCTGCGTAGAAGTTCATGCCGGGAGCGTCCATGCGGGCATGTGCGGCACGGTAGAGCTTGTCGAACACATTGTTCATTCCGAAGGTCAGCTCGACGTGGTCACTGACGGTGAAGCCCCCGCGTAGATCCCAGACGCTGTAGCCGGGCAGGCCCCACTCGCGACGCATACCCGAACTCGGGTCCTGCGGATCCTCGAGGTATCCGACGTCGTTCGCCAGGCGATCCGGCGGTATGCGGTCGTAGCGGTCCACGAACTTGGCGGCCAACTCGAACCACGGGCGCGGGGCGGACTGGAGGGACTCCCAGCGCAGGCGGAAGAGCCCGGTCATGGGCTGCGTGTGCCGCAGCGGGATGTCGTTCGTCTCGTCCTGGCCGTAGTTGTAGGTGAATCCGAGGAACACGGACCAGGCCTCGCCGAAGAAGCAGGGGTCGATCGCCGCGAAATTGACGTTGAGGAAGGCCTCGGCGCCGTAGACGAACGCGCTGCCGTTGCCGACGACGACGTAGACGTCCTCGCCCGGATCGCGCATGCCATTGCCGTTGTAGTCGTACCAGTCCGAGCCCTGGTACGTGCCCGGGACGGCATTCTGGAAGTTGTCATAGTAGGTGTAGTAGCCGATCAACTCGGCCTTGACGTACTGGCTGTTGTGCTTGATCCCGACCTCGAACTGGTCTCCCGTGACCGGATCCAGGAAATCGCCGGGCACGAACAGACCCGCCCCTTGCTCGACGATGCCGAAGCGCGGGGCGAACTGCCGGAAGCCGCGCGTCCAGCCACCGTAGACATTCGTGTTGCGGCCGAGCGGCGTCATCGCCTGCAGGCCACCGGCGAATGCGGGCTGCCACTCCTCGATCTCGTCGATGCTGGGGTCCACGTTCCCCGGAGGGGCGTAGTACTCGTCGACATCCGTCTTGAAGTGGAACATGTCGAACCGGGCGGACCCCGTAAGCGTGAGCCAGGGGTTCACCTGCCACACATCGTGCACGTACACACCAAGCGACGACCACAGAGAGTCGGGCGCCGGCTTCTCCTTCGTGCCGTCCGGGTAGGTCAAGGTGTACTGCTCGTCGTCGGGGCTTTCACCGGCCGTGCCTTCGAATTCGATGCCGTACGTCAGCGCGTGGCAACCCAGCTGCTTGTCGGCCTGCGCGTCGAACTGGACGGTCCGCCACTTCGCGACCCCCTCCCTCGTGATGGCGTTCGTCGCGGCATCGAACCAGCGGCGCTCGTCCTGCTTGTCCTGGTAGTAGAGCGTCAGTCGCGCGTTGTCCGCGAAGCCCACGCGCCGTTCCAGGTCGACGAACTCGATCGTGCCCGCCACCGCCACGCGCGTGTTCTCATTGTCCTGCGTCGGCCTGTAGTAGCGGTACACCGGATCGAGGTGCGTGTACTGGATGGTGAACTTCGCGTACGCGATCTCGCTGATCTTCCAGTTGAGCGCAACGTCGGCGAAGCCGCCCTGCGCGTCCGTGGGGGACTGCCACTGCCCGGACCCGTCGCGCGTGCCGGTGTAGTCCATGTACGTCACGCCCGCGATCCAGCGGAATCTGCTCGAGGCGCCGTAGCCTTCGAGGTGCATCCGCCACCCCTCGGCCGCCGTGTTGCCCTGGAGGTAGACCCTACCCCCCCAGCGTGTCCCGCAGGCGGTGTAGTCGAAGGGGCTCTCCCGCGTGATGAAGTTGAGCACGCCACCCAGCGCGTTCGATCCGTAGAGCACGGATC
>JAUXCH010000827.1 GCA_030618975.1 Planctomycetia bacterium | reverse complement strand
GATCAAGGGCTTCCGCCGTCGCGCCACCGTCCACTTCTCGATCTGCTCCCGGGCAGTCCGATACATGCGCGCCACCTCCGGCCCGATCGCATCGAGATTTTAGAATGTCGGGGAACATTCCAATGCAACGCAATAGCAGCACACGTCTTCAATAGGATGACGTAACACCTCACTTACGTTGCGCCAGGTTCACCGACGTCCGTTTCTCCCGCTTCCAGGCTGACACCCTGCCGGGGCGCGCGAGGTGCGGTGTCGGACGGGTGCGACCTGCGCCCACCATGCGAGCCATCTGCGTCGGCCCGGAGGTGGCTCGACCCTCAAGAGCGGGACTCGCCCCCGCGACCGCGGGCACGCAGACGGCGCCACCAGGCCTGGCGCTTCACGGTCTCGCGCTCGCCCCCCACCTCCTTGAAGGCGACCAGGTCGAGGCCTGCGAGCTCGGGCGGGAGGTAGGCCTGGTCCACGAAGGCGTTCGGGTGGTCGTGCGGGTAGCGGTACCCCGCGCCGTGACCGAGCGAGCGCGCGAACGGCGTCGGCGCGTTGCGGATGTGGATCGGCACGGGCAGGTCCACGTGGTCCTTCGCCGCCTGCCGCGCGGCCTTCAGGGCCTTCACCACGGTGTTCGACTTGGGCGCGGTCGCCAGGTACAGGCACGCCTGGGTCATGGCCAGCTCGCCCTCGGGCCGGCCGAGCACGCGCACGGCGTCCCAGGCGTCGAGCGCCAGCCTGAGCGCATGCGGATCGGCCAACCCGATGTCTTCCGACGCGCACGCGATCATGCGGCGAATCACGACGAGCGGGTCTTCGCCGCCATCGAGCATCCGCGCCATCCAGAAGAGCGCGGCGTCGGCATGCGAACCGCGCAGCGACTTGTGGAAGGCGGAGAGCAGGTCGTAGCGGTCGTCGCCCGAGGCGTCGTACGCGACGATCCGCGCCTGCGCGGCCTCGGCGACGTGCGCCGGCGTCAGCGTGTCGGCTCCCGCAGCTTCGGCTAGCGAGACCGCCGACTCGAGGGCGTTCAGGAGCTTCCGGGCGTCACCGCCGGCGATCTCGAGGAGCGCGGCGCGCGCGCCGTCGGCCAGGGCGATCCGCCCGCCGAGCCCGCGCTCGTCCTCGGCGAGCGCGCGTCCGAGCACGCGGGCCAGCGCCTCGTCGCCGAGCGGCTCGAGCACCACCACGCGCACCCGCGAGAGCAGGGCCCCGATCAGGGAGAACCCGGGGTTCTCCGTGGTCGCGCCGACGAGCACGACGGTGCCGTCCTCGACGTGGGGCAGGAAGGCGTCCTGCTGGGCCTTGTTGAACCGGTGGATCTCGTCGACGAAGAGGAGCGTCGACTCACCGGACGCCTGTCTCGTCTTCGCACGCGCGATGACGGCCCGCACGTCCTTCACGCCGGACGTAACGGCCGAGAGCGGCTCGAACACCGCGCCCGCGTGACGCGCGAGAAGACGCGCGATCGTCGTCTTGCCGGTGCCCGGCGGCCCCCAGAGGACCAGGCTCGGCACGCGCCCCGTCTCGAAGGCGGTCTGGAGGAGCGTGCCCGGGCCGAGGATCCGCTCCTGACCCTCGACCTCGTCGGGGACGGCGGGACGCAGCCGGTCGGCAAGCGGTGCCGCCGAACCCGCGTCGCCGCCGCCCGGCGGGTTCATCGCCGGGCCATCTCGACGACGAGGTCCTTGATCAGGCCTCGTCCACTCCCGACGCCGTTCACGAGAATCGCGAAGGTGTAGCCGGGCCTGCCGTCCTTCCCGTCGAGGTACCCGGCGAGCGCGTGGACACCGCGGTGTCCGAGCGTGCCCGTCTTGGCGTGGAGGCGTTCGGGAAGACCGTGCGACTTGAGTTGCCGGCGCAGCGTGCCCGCCTCGCCGGGGCGGGCGAGCGACGTGTAGAGCACCGGGCCCCGGAGCAGGTCGCGGTCGAAGGCGTGGAGGAGGCGGGCCAGCGTGGCCGCCGTGGTGCGGTTCTCGGTCGACAGCCCCGAGCCGTCGACGATGCGGGTCTTCTTGTCCGGGTCTAGGCCGCGCCGGCGGAGCATCTCGGCGACGGCGTGCTGGCCGCTCTCCCAGGAGCCCGTCCCGGTCAGCCCGGCACCCGTCACCTTGAAGACGAGCGACGCGTAGAAGTTCTGGCTGCGCTGGTTCATCACCTCGAGCGTGGTCCCGAGAGGCGACCCGTGCTGCGCCACCTTCAACGCCCCGGGCCGCCGGTCGGCCTCGTTCCGCGCCGGGCGGGGCGCCTGCTCCACGACCACGCCCTCCCTCTCGAGGGTCTTCAGGAACGCCCCGGCGAAGAACCGGAGCGGGTCGGGCACGGGGTGTGGAAAGCCGTAGGAGGCGTTCTTCGCGATGGTGCCGTGGACCCGAAGCGCGGAGCGGCCCTTGACCCAGATCCCCCCCACCTTGGGCCTGCCCTTCGGGACGGTCTTCACGCGGTTCTCGAGGCCCCAGT
>JAUXCH010000785.1 GCA_030618975.1 Planctomycetia bacterium | reverse complement strand
GCCGCGGCCTCCGCTGCGGTCGGAACGTGCGAGACGACATCTTCAATCGGGACGGCCCAGTCGCTGTTCCAGTACATGTCGAAGGCCGAACCGGAAGCGCCCACCACCGGTCCGAGCGCCAGCAGGTCCCGGCTTCGAAAGACGAACTTCCCCGGATACTCGAAGTACTCGTTCGCGAGGTTGCGCCCGCCGATGACCTCCACGCTCGCATCGACGAGGTACAGCTTGTTGTGCATGCGCCGGTCGATGACCTTCAGGTGCGCCACGTAGTCGACCCACCTCAGAATCGACTTGTGTTTCGGCCCAAACGGCTTGTACAGGCGCACCTCGATGTTGGGACGGGCCCCGAACACCGCCAGGTACTCGGGGTCCGACTCGGTCATCGAGTCGTCGATCAAGACGCGCACCCGCACCCCCCGCTCGGCGGCGGCCAGGAGGCGCTGCATCATGACTTTGCCGGCCTCGTCGTTCTTCCACATGAAGTACTGGGCATCGATGCTCTTCTCGGCAGCGTCCGCGAGGATGAGCCGCCACGACAGGGCGTCCCGTCCCCGGTCCAGGAGCAAGAAGCCCGACTCTCCGCCTTGGCCTTCCGCGATCGATGCGACCGCCGTACCCAGATACGTGGATTCGGGCTCGTTGAACGCCCAGGACTCCGTCTTGTCCGTCGTGCTCGACTGCATTGGATCGAACTCGTCCCCGGAACATGCAGCCATGGAGACCGACAAGAAACACGCGCAGAGGAAGCAGACCAACAGTCTGCTCGCGGGATTCGTCGTGCTCACCTCGAACCTCCAAGAGCGTCAGCTGCCGCTCTGGGAACGGATCATAGGGGCTTCGATTACCCCTGACAATCGTGTCCGGCTTCCTCTGCGATTCAGACGGCCACCTGCCAAGGAACTCGCCGGCCAGTCCACGGGCCGCCCTCTTTTCTTCTGAACGGCGTCGGACGGTCTCTTCGTGGGTCTTTCCCTGTGTGTCGTTCTCGAGGTAACGGCGGGGACCCTGGGCCCGCAGGGCTCCCCCCCAGGGAGGGTCCGCTTGCGCCGGCGGGACCCGTTCGACCGCGTTCGCGCATCTCCCGCGTCACCGGAGAATCGGGCGACGGGGGGGGCGGCGGGCCCACGAGCCCTATGCTGTGCGGATGCCGTCCACCCCCTCGTCGCTGCTGCAACGCCTCGAATCCCTCGCACGTCGGTTCGACGCCGAGGCGGCCGCCGGGAAGGCGGAGGCGCTGGACGGCCTCGCGGGACGGCGGCTGGCGAACGCGTCGCAGGTGAGGCGACTGCACGAGGTGCTCTGCTTCCTGCGTGCCGTCCCGGACGACGCGGCCGTGCTCGAACGCGTGGAGCGCATGCTCGCGGCCTTCCACCGCCGCGCGGACCTCCGCCGCCACCGGGCCGCGCTCGCGGACTCGGGGATCCAGGGCACGAACCTCCACCTGGGCTTCTACGCCCCCATGGCCCGGTGGGTCGCCCGGCACTGGGGCGAGAGGCTGCGCATCGACTGGGGCGGCGTCCGGAATCGCGACCTGCTGAGGGACCGTCTCTACCTCCTGGCGCTCGAGGCCGAGACGCCGGGCCTCGACCACGCGGACCGGACGGCCCGGCAGTGGATCGAGCACATGAAGGGACCCGACGAGACCGACGGGGCCTTCGTGGTGCGGCGCTTCGACTCCGTCCGGTGGCCGGAGCACCTGAAGGACACGCTGCTCGACGAGTTGGCGCTTCCGCTCGTGCTCCGAGGCGACGCGGACACGCCGTCGCGTACGCGGGCACGCGCCCGCGGCGGAGCGATCCACTGGCAGACCGGCCCCCTTCGATCGCAGCGGCCCGATCTCCGCCGCGAGATCCCCAAGCCGCCGCGTTCGATCCGCCGGGTCGGTGCCCGCGAGGGTCGCAACTACCTCGACCTCGCGCGCGAGGCGATGGTGACGCGGGACCGCGCCCTGGACGCCTTCGCGGGCGGGGACGAACGCGACGTCACGCTCGTCGACTGCGGGGAGGGGCTCGAGTTCGCGGTCATCGGCTCGAAGCCCGGGTGGCGCATGCTCCTCGAGGCCGTCCACGGGTGGTTGACGCTCAGGAATCGCGTGCCGATCGGCTACGTCCTGACCGCCTCGATGCTGGGGTCCACGGAGGTCGCCTACAACGTGTTCGACAACTGGCGCGGCGGCGAAGCCGGTTGGGTGTACGGCCGCGTGCTGGCAACGAGTCGCGCGCTGTTCGGGTCGGACACGTTCACCGTCTACCCGTACCAACTGGGCCACGGAAACGCGGAGGGGCTCGCTTCGGGCGCGTGGTGGTTCTACCAGAAGCTCGGATTCCGCCCGCGCGATCCGGAGGTCGTCGCGGTGATGGAGGCCGAGCTGGCGGCGATGCGCCGCGACCCGCGGCACCGGTCCAACGTGGCCACGTTGAAGCGGCTCGCGCGCACGAACGTCTACTACTCGCTGGGCCGCCCGCGGCGGGCGGTGATCGGCGAGTTCCCGCTCGACCGGTTGGGCCTCGCCGTAACGGAGGGCCTCGCCCGGCGGTTCGGTTCGGACCGGGAGCGGGGCGAGCGGGTCCTTGCGGAGGAGGCCGGACGGCTCCTCGGGGTACCGGACTGGCGGAGGCTCCCGGGCGACGAACGGGGGGCGTGGCTGCGCTGGGGGCCGCTGATCGGCGTGCTGCCCGGCGTC
>JAUXCH010000841.1 GCA_030618975.1 Planctomycetia bacterium | reverse complement strand
TCGCTGCTGCTGGACGAGAATAATCAGGTCAAGCAGGCGCGGTTGCACATCGTGGAGTTCCGCGGCTTCGAGCGGTTTATTCAGGGCCGACTCTATTGGGAGGTTCCGGTGCTGGTACAGCGATTGTGTGGTATCTGCCCGGTGAGTCACCATGTGGCGGCGGCCAAGGCAATGGACCAGATCGTCGGCGGGGAGAACCTCACCCCCACCGCCGAAAAGATGCGCCGCCTGATGCACTACGGCCAGTTCTTCCAGTCGCACGCGCTGCACTTCTTCCACCTCGCCTCGCCCGATCTCCTCTTCGGCTTCGACGCCGACGTGGCCGTCCGCAACGTCTTCGGCGTCGCCGGCGAGTATCCGGACCTGGCCCGGCAGGGCATCCTGATGCGCAAGTTCGGCCAGGAGGTCATCCGCCTGACGGCCGGCAAGAAGGTGCACGGCACGGGCGCGGTCCCCGGCGGCATCAACAAGAATCTGTCCATCGAGGAGCGCGACTTCCTGCTCGCCGACATCGCCCAGATGGTCGCGTGGGCGCAGGGCGCCGTGAAGATCGCCAAGGACTACACCGTCGAGAACCTCGGCCGGCTCGCCGGCTTCGGCTCGTTCGAGTCGAGCCACATGAGCATCGTCCGCGACGACGGCGCCCTCGAGCTCTACGACGGGGGGTTGCGCGCCATCACGAAGGACGGCGAGAAGATCTTCGACGGCGTGGACAACCAGGACTACCTCGACTACATCGTCGAGGGCGTCAAGCCGTGGACCTACATGAAGTTCCCCTTCATCAAGTCCATCGGCCCCGAAGACGGCTGGTACCGCGTCGGTCCGCTGGCCCGCATGAACACCTGCGACTTCATCTCGACGCCTCTCGCCGAGGCCGCCCGTCAGGAGTTCAAGGCCGTCACGAGCGGCAAGCCCAACAACATCACCATGGCGTACCACTGGGCCCGGATGATCGAGACGCTGTACGCGATCGAGGCGATCCAGGAGCTCCTGCACGATCCGGATCTCCAGGGCGAGGACCTCGTGGTCAAGGGAGAGCCCCGGCGCGAAGCCGTCGCCGTCCTCGAAGCCCCGCGCGGGACGCTCTTCCACCACTACAAGGTGGACGAGAACGACCTGGTGGTCATGGCCAATCTGATCGTCTCCACCACGAGCAACAACGAGCCCATGAACCGGGCCGTAGAGAGCGTGGCGCGTGAGTACCTCTCCGGCAAGGAGATCACCGAGGGGCTGCTCAACCACGTCGAGGTCGCCATCCGCGCCTACGATCCCTGCCTCAGCTGCGCGACCCACGCGATGGGACGCATGCCGCTCGTGGTGGATCTCCTGGATGCCGACGGCACGCTGATCGACCGGAGGGGGAAGGACGCGGACTAACGCATGGCAAACGGGACCGACCGCATCCTGATCCTGGCCTACGGCAACCCGGGCCGCCTCGACGACGGGCTGGGGCCCGCCCTGGCCGAGGGGATCGCCGACCTCGACCTGCCGGGTGTGACGGTCGAGAGCGACCTGCAGCTGCAGGTCGAGGATGCGACGGCCATCGCGGAGCACGACGTCGTGATCTTCGCGGACGCCACGGTCTCCGGCGCCGCGCCGTTCACCTTCCGCCGGGTCGAGCCGGGCGGCTCCCTCTCCTTCACCACGCACTCGGTCTCGCCCGCAGCCCTGCTGGCGCTGGCCCGGGAGCACTTCCACGCGGATGCGGCGGGCTGGGTGCTCGCCGTCCGCGGATACGCGTTCGAGGGCTTCGGAGACGGTCTCTCCGAGGAAGCGGCGGCGAATCTTGACGACACCGCGCGCTTCCTCGTAGACAGTCTCAGGCAGCGCAGGTTCGAAGAGGTCGTGCAGGGCATGGCCCCCACCGTTTGAGGACGTCCGACCATGCAAGACGGCAAGCCTGTCATCCTCTACATCGATGACGACCAGGACTTCCTGGACGGGATGCGCGCGGTCCTCGAGGCCAACGGCTACGTGATGCTCGAGGCTCTCAGCGCGGAGGACGGCCTGAAGGTCTTCCGTCGCGGATCCCCCGATCTCGTGCTCGTGGACCTCATGATGGAGGAGGTCGACGCGGGAACGGGGTTCGTGAAGGAGCTCAAGGCCCTCGGGAGCGACGTGCCCATCATCATGATCTCGTCGGCGGGCGACAACCTCAGCCTGACGACGGACTACACGCAGCTCGGGCTCGCGGGTCTGTTCCAGAAGCCGATCGACCCGGACGTCCTGCTCATGATCCTCGCGCAGAAGCTCAAGACGTAGCGCTCGCGCGCGTTACGGCTCGGATGCGGGCAGCTCGACGTAGAAGGTGCTGCCCTCGTCTCGACGGCTCTCGACGCCCACCGTGCCCCCGTGCGCCTCGGCCACATGCTTCACGATGCTCAGTCCCAGGCAAGT
>JAUXCH010001018.1 GCA_030618975.1 Planctomycetia bacterium | reverse complement strand
TCCGACTTCCTCGAGCACCTGGACGCGTTTCCCGGGGACGGGCCGGCGGTCACGGTGCGTGCGGAGGACGAGGGTCCTCGGGTCGACGACGTCCTCGCACGCCGCCCGCGCCGCTTCGCCTACGTGTTCACGCCCCGAGCCATCGGCGACGGCGAGCCGGCCGTCCGAGCCTCGCTCGCGGGAGTGCCGGTTCGCCTCGCACCCGCAGCACGGTGGCCGGACGGCGTGCTCGCGCGCGTCGCGGAGCACTTCCTCTACGCTGCGGACCTCGAGGTGCCCATCGAACCGTTCGCGACGGTCGCGCAGGCGATCGCGCGGGGTCGCGGTCCCGACCTCTGGCAGGCCTGTCACGAGGTCCTCGGGGAGGACTTCTTCGTCGATGCCGAAGGCCGCGTGAGCCTCTCCGAGAGGTGGGCGCGGCACGGGCGTTTCTTCGGCACCGTGCAGGACGACCTCGACGTCTTCGAGGCCTCGGACCTCTGGCGGGAGCTGGCGTCGTGGCGTCAACGGATCTTCGCCGAGGTCAACGCGTGCTCGACCTGCACCCACTTCCCGGCCTGCGGGGGTTTCTGGCTCGCCGACGGCAGCGAAGAGGCCGCCTGCCGGGGATGGCGGGCGGCCCTGGAGATGCTCGCGGACGCGTGGCGCGCGCACCGCGACGAGCTGGCCGCCGGAGCGCCGTAGTCGTTCGAGAGGTGCGCGGAACCCCGCAACGGGCGGGGACGCAGCGGCGCGGCACGACCCGAGTCGGCGGTCGGAGCCCGCCGCATGGCGAAAGGTGAAAAATCGGGTCGGGTGTGGATCTTCGGCTTTGGCTTTGGGTTCTCAGAAAAGGAAGATGAATCCGACGTACGGACCGCTGAAGGTGATGTCGAAGACGAAGCGGTCGTCGCCGCTCCCCGTCTCGTAGTCCACGTCGATCCCGTTCCACCCGGCCTGGATGGCGAACCACCGCGTCGCGCGCCACTCGACGCCGCCCAGGACGTGCCACGCGACGTCCGAACCGACGCCGAAGCCGCCGACGTCGGCCTCGAGGACGACGGACCAGCTGCGGTCGAGGTCGAGGCGGGCCCGCCCGCCGACCATCGGATCGATCCAGTCCTGGGTCTCGGCGAGGTTCCGCGCCCGGCCGGTCGGGAGGGTGAGGTTCGCGTTGACGTAGAGGTTGTAGTAGCGGGCTCCGGCGTAGGCCGTCCACGTGATCTGAGGCCAGCAGGAGCAGGAGCTGAGCCGGGTCGTCGCGACGTCGTACCCGACGAGGCCCTTGACGATCACCATCGTGAGGTCGGCGTCGACGAGCACCGGGATGCCGAGGGGGCCGAGGCCCACGAGGGGCACCGAGCCGCCGAGCTTCATGTGCAGGCCGGCCACTTCGAAGGTCCACCTGTCGTAGTGAGCTGAGACCGCGGCCTGCAGGGCGAAGTCGATGTTCTCGAGATGGTCGAACCAGTCGGTCCAGTCGAAGTCGACGTCGCTCTCCACGCCGCCGAGGACGGTGGTGCCGTCGAGG
>JAUXCH010000543.1 GCA_030618975.1 Planctomycetia bacterium | reverse complement strand
TCGTGCCGCTCCGCATCGCTCCGGACGCCACCGCGCGGATCCGGGTCGGCGTGCAGCCCGAGGGCCCGGGCGACTTTGCCTCGACCCTCGAGATCCACTCGCCCGACGGGGTCGTCGAACCCGCCCTGGTCGAGCTTCACGCGCACGCGCACGCGCCCTGACGGTCGGCACACCGTGTTCCGACGTCACCCGATCCACGTGTCCTCGGAGCGATCCTGCGCCGTGCTGCCCGCGGGCGTCGGCGACGAGCACGGAGTGCGGACAGCGCGTGAGGGTCAGGGCACGGTGAGGTCGAGGTCCACCGACTCACCGGCGGCCGCGGTCCCACGCGCGGTTCGCTCCCCGCTGTTCGTCTCGCACTCCGCCTCGACCGTCCACGTGCCCGGAGGAATACCGATCAGGTCGAAGGATCCGTCGCCACGGATCTTCGCGCGCGTGACGATTCCGCGCTCCTGGATGGCAACCCACGCGTGCACGGCCTTGGGCGGCAAGACCACGGTGCCCTGGACGACTCCACCCGGTACGAGGCGCGCCTCGACTTCCTCCACGCCCGGCGGGACCTCGAGGTACACGTGCCGCCCCGTCTCCGTCGGCCCCGCCCACACCCAGTAGCGAGCCTGGGGTTCGAGCCCGCGGAAGAGGAATTCGCCGTCGTTGTCGTAGTGGGTGTCGGTCCGAGGGCCCTCGCCGGCACCGTCCCGGCGTGTGATGCGCATGCGGAGGTGCTGCGTCCGTCCGGGGTCGCCCTCCGGGAAGACGATCCGCAGGTCCCGCCTGCTCTCGACGACCACCTGCACGTCCTCGTCGTCTGCCTGGGCGGCCACGGTGAAGAGTCCGTCGGTGTTCTTCCGCGCCGGACCGTGCTGCGCGCCGAGCTTCACCGGCCCCGGAGGCAGGTCGTCGAACGTGAAGGCGCCGCCCCAGCCCGCACCGACCTCGTGGATCTCACCCTCCCCGTCGCGGAGATAGACGGCGACACCCCCCTGTGGAATCCCGGCGCCGTCCACCGCGACGCCCGCGAGACACGCCCTCCGCTCCAGGCGAAACGCCGTGTCCTGCGGCCGCCAGCTCTCGATCCGCTTCCACTGCAGGCCCGGAGGCTTCCAGTGGGGTTCGATCCTCAAGTCGTACGACGCGTCCGGGTCGAGCCCCTCGATCCGTATCTCGCCGCTCGTGTCCGTGCGGTACTCCCGGAAGCGCCAGACGTTTCCCTGCATCGCCTCGCACCGGACACCTTCGACGCAGGTGACCTGGATCTTGGCGTGGGCGGCCGGCTTGCCGTCCGGCAGCAGGACGCGCACGCGCGCGGTCACCGAGGGCCGCAGGCGAACGAGGGCGTCGTCCGTGCCGACCCGGGCGCGGACGCGCGGTGGAAGAAGGAAGTCGGGCCACGCCCAGACGTCGAGGTCCACCTCGTCCACGCCCAGGTTCGCCAGCACGAAACGCCCGCGCTTGTCGCTGACGCCGGCGGCGAGCACGCCGCCCCAGCGGGCGTTCGCCGGGGCATCGCGTGGCGGTACGGGGCAGGCGCGCACCTCGACTCCCGCCACGGGTCGGCCCCCGTCGTCGAGGATCCGCCCTTCGAGCCGCCGTGCGACGGGCAGCCTCACGGTGCGCTCGCCGCCGCGGTCGTCGAACGGGCCCAGGCACACCGTCCCGGCCGCGACGCCCGAGGCGGTCCTGGGTTCGAGCACGAACAGCCAGGTCCCGGGGGTGCCCGGCCCTACGTCGAGCTGCACCACGCCGTTCTCGAAGTCCAGGGCGTGGCGAACGCCGATGTCGTAGCGATGCGGAGGGAACCCGCGACGGAAGCTCGCACCGGCGAGTGGCAGGCCGACCGGCCCGAGCAAAGTGAGGCGCCACGTCTTGCCGGAATCGGGAAGGACGATCTCGCGGGTCCAGGTGAGCCGAGGACTGAGCACCACGCCCGGGCCGCCCGGCTCGGCCTCGACGCTGGGAGCCTCGTAGTCGCAGTTCTCCATCCGCTCGCTCATCGACACGACGAACCGACCCTTCGACGGCACGACGATCGCGAATCGACCGTCCGTGTCGACGCCTCCGTCGCGCTGGAACCTCTCGTGCCCGGGCACCGCCAGCGCTTCCACGAGGACTCTCACCCGCCCCGGGTCGAGGCCCTCGGGACACGACACCTGCCCGCGGAGGGTCGCCTCGGGTTCCAGCCGGATCTCGACGAACTCGTGCCCCTCCTCGTCCCGCCGGATCAGGATCTTCCAGGCGTCCCCTTCGGATGCGTAGGCGGCGTAGCCGCTCGCCTCCGCCTCGATCCGCAGGCCGGACCGCGGGACGCCCTCCAGGCGGACCCGCCCGTCCCTGCCCGTCGGACGGCTCCTCGTTTCGCCCCCGATCCCCACGTCGACTCGGGCGACCGGGTGCCCGGTCACGGCATCGAGGACGAGCACGTCCACGTCGCGTCGGTCGTCGAAGCGGAGGACGATCCGCGCGGTCTTCTCGCGCGTCAGGGCCATGGGGTCCGACTCGGTGCCTCGGTATCCCTCGAGGCCGGCGTGGAAGACCGTCCCGCGTGAAGGCGGCAGTGCGTCGAGGACGAAGCGCCCTGCCGTGTCGGTGCGGAGTTCCGGCACGGCGGCCCAGGGGAAGCCGTCGTGGGTCGGACTCTGGCCGCCGTTCCAGGCGCTGGACACGAAGACGGTCGCGCCGACGGCCGGGCGGCCGTCGGGGAGCAGGACCTCGCCTGCCACCCTCGCTCCCGGGACGACGCGGAGGTCGTGCTCGGCCCACGCCTCCCGCCGGAGCCCCACGCGCCACCGCCGCTCGCCCTGCAGGTAGACGTCCGGGTCGAGGCCGCGTTCGGGGATCCATCCCCTTCCCAGCGCCACGACGAAGACGGGCACGAGGCAGGGCTCCAGGTCGCGGAGCGCGTAGCTGCCGTCGGCCTCGGCCACGGTCGAGGCGAGGAGGTGGCCCCACTCGTACACGTAGCTGTAGATCGCGTGGACGGGAACGCCGGCGACCGGCTGCCCACTGCGTGCGTCGCGCACCACGCCGTGGACCCCGCAGCGGCCCTGGGCCAAGGGCACGGGAGGGGCCGGGCGGCCGGCGAGGACGGCCGGTGCGTCGGCTGTCCCCCGTTCGTCGGCCGCTTTCGAGTGGTGGCCCTGTGCGTCTTCCACCCCGGACCCGCCGCGGAGGTCGCCGGCGCCGAACGGGCCGGACCCGCCCCCCAGCAGGGCCGCGGCGACCAGCACGGCCAGGGCGAGCGCGGGCAGCAGGAAGCGCAAGGGGGCACCCTCCTCGAGCAGTCTACGCCTTGGACGCCCTACGCCTTGCACGCCTTGTCGGAGCCGCGCGTCCCCGGGCGTTCGGCCAGCCTCACGCCACGGATTCCCGGACCGGGCCCCCGACGTTTGGAGGTAGGACGGTGGCGTCCGAACGGGGAGACGACGATGCGTACCTGGCTGCCTGCCCTGATCCTCCTGGCCCTCCTGGCGGGCGCGGTACCTGCCGGAGAGGACGCCGCCCCGCCCGCGCCTGGCGACGAGACGGTGGACCTCGTCACGCTTCGCGAGGCGGCGAACCGTGGGCTCGTGGAGGCCGTGGGCTATCAGCCGACCAGCTACCGGCGCGTGTTCCTGCGGATGAAGAACCGCACGAAGGAGCCCCTCGACGTGGACGTCTGCGGCTCGCACCTGAGACCCAGGCGGAGCGGCAGCTGTCAGCGGCTCGGCATCGGGCCGCCCGTGACGCCGCGTCCGAAGAAGAAGAAGCGCGGTAGCGGGATGGTCATCATCAACCTGGCGCCCGAAGAGGAGATCGAGCTGGAGCTCAACACCTGCTGCCTCGACGCGGGGAAAGCCGCGCCGAGCCAGCACGAGTTCGTGGTCGCGAAGAAGGAACTGCCTCCCGTTCGCGAGGAGGTGCTCCGCTGGTGGGCGGACAACCCGACGGCTCCGCAGCACGCGGTCAACACCGCGATCTGGCAGTTCCGGGACACGGTGCACGTCACGCCGGGCGTCGTGCCGTCGTACGAGGAGCCGAAGGGGCGCTTCGCCGCCGCGCACGGCGGGACCTACTACCGTCTCCACGACGGGGAGCTGATCTCGCTCGACGCGGACGGGATCGAACGCTTCCTGGGGACGGAGATCTTCCAGGTGATCCCCGTGGAGGGGGCGGTCTACGCGGTGGCGCTCGGTGAGGACCGGCGGCCCGACCTCTGGCGC
>JAUXCH010000466.1 GCA_030618975.1 Planctomycetia bacterium | reverse complement strand
GGTCGTGGTGCTGAGCAGCGAGCGCGCCGGACTGGTTCTGGCCGAACACCTGGCCGTGGCGGGCCGCGACGTGACGATCGTCGGCACCGCGAAGGTCGGCACCGACGTGATCCCCACCTTCAAGTGGCGACACGCCTCCTGGATCGAGGAGCACGGCCTCGAAGTCGTCTCCCACGCCACGGTCGAGCGCATCGGCGCCGACACGGTCCACCTCACGGTCGAAGGAGCCCCGCGCGTACTCCCCGCCGACACCGTCGTCGTCGCCGGCCCGCGGACGTCCGTCAACGACCTGGTCCGGACGCTCGAGTTCTCCGTCGACGAGCTCCACGTCGTCGGCGACGCCGTCCTCCCGCGCGCGGTCTCCAACGCCGTCCACGAGGGCTTCCGCATCGGCAACCGGATCTAGCCGGATCGAACGGACGGGACGACCTGCCGCCGCACGATCACCCCCAGGGATTCACCGGAGACGGATTCGTAGGGGCGCCGCAACAACGAGCATTCTCGCATCCTGCGACTCGGGTTCGTCGCCGCCTGGCGTGGCCAGAACGTGGATGCGGTACGCACCGGGCTCTCGAAGCCCTTCGATCGTGGAGAGATCGACCGTGTAGGCGACCTCCGTATGCGGTTCGCCCGGCAAGACCGGCCCGCCCTCGGGCACGGGCAGAGGGAGGGTCTCCGGGTTGCCACCGCGCTTGACGACGATCAGGATCTCGGGGTGCAACGTGACGTCTCCGGCCTCCCTCCGCATTCGAACGGTGAGCGGGATGGCCTCCCCCAGGGAGAAGACGCCCTTCGTAGCCGAAACCCTCAGCGCGATGCCGTGGCGTACGCGTCCCCAACGCCCGAAGCGTGCGCCGTTCTCCTCCCACCACTGCTCCCAGAGAGCGGCGATCGTCTCTCGCTCCTTGCGCGTCTTGCCGTGGATCCCTCGCTCGGGCAGGCCCGTCACGTCGACGAGCACGTACTCGGCCGCGGCCCGCACGGCGCCGGTGGGATCCCCCTTCGCAAGCAGCAGGAGGTCCGGGACGTGAGCGGCTGCCGTCGCTACGCCGCGAAGCGCCAGGGCCAGACGCTCACGGTCCTCGGGCTCGGAGGTCAGGAGGACCCTGCGCCGACAGTCCTCCGCCATCGGGAGGTCCAGGCCGGCAAGGACCTCGAGGGCCGTCCTGTGGCCCTGGAAGTCCAGGAAGCCGGGCGTCTCGAGAGACTCGCGGACGAAGGGGAACGCTTCTTCGGGCGCCCTCTTCGCCAGCGTCTTCAGGAGCCAGTCGCCGCCGTTCGACCGGCGGCCGCGGGCGGCCCGAACGAGGCCCACGAGCGGCTCCGTGGGCAAGGGGGCGTCGAGGTCGTGGATGCGCCTGGCGATGCTCTCCCGTGCATCCTCGTGCGTGACGTACGCGTCCAGGAGCCTCGCCGCCGCCTCCTCCGCTCGCGCATCGGCGACGAGCCGGTGCGCGCGGTGATCGAAGACCGGCTGCGGCAAGGCGAGATCCTCGAGGAGTCGATCCGAGAACGACTCGTCACCCATGGCGAAGAGGGCGATCACCGAGGCGTTTCGAAGCACTGGATGAAGGGCCTCGTCACCGGCCATGCGACGAAGATCCGGAAGGTAGGCCTCGATCCGCAGGTAGTCCTCGATGAAGCCGGCGGCCCGCCCCGTTTCGTCGCCGAGATCCGCCACGTGAGCGAGGACGATCTTCCAGATCTCGGGATCGTCCCGAGGAACGACCGGCCCCATGGCCATCGCATTCACCAGGGCGCGTGCCTTCTCGGCCCCCGTCAGCTCCTCGATGCGGCTTCGGAGGGTACCCCGAAAGACCTCGCGCCATTTCGCCTCGCTCTCGTGACGTGCCTTCGTCCACGCCTTCGAATCCCAGCCCCCTTCGACGCCTGCGGCGCGGAGATCGGCGGCGGTGAGGATCGAGGTGAACGTGCCGATATCGGCTGCCTTGAAGGTGCTGCGTGTGGCGCGTGTCAGGATCGCCTCCCGCACCGGCTCGAGGTCGGGGAAGGCGAGCAGGCCGAAGAACGCGTGGTTCTGCACGTTGCCGAACGGATCGAACAGCCCTTCGACGAGGAGTGGCAGGGCCCGAGGATCGACGAGGAAGCGGAGGTCCCGCATCGTGTCATCGCGCTCGCGGTTCGAGCCGGCTTCGAGACGTGACTTCGCTGCGGCGAGCTGCGCTTCACGACCTGAGCCCTGTGGCGCGACCAGCACGAGTTCCACGGGCTCGCTCTGGAGCGGGATGACGGGGCCGTCGCACCGCCCGTCGCCCGTCTGGTCGAACTCGACGAGCCTCGACCACCCCGTGATGCGGTACCGGCCCGGCGAGTCGAACACCAGCCACTCGTTGAGGATGACCTGCTGTTCGAAGGGCTTCCCCGGCTCGAGCGGGCCGTAGGTGCGCACTCCCCCCATGATGCCGCCGAGCCAGTCGGCAATGGGATCGCGTACCGGCGTCCCGTCCGCGCCGACGGCCGTGAATCCGAGATCCTGAATCCGTCCGCATCGGTCGTAGGTGACGTGCCAGACGGCGAGCTTTCGGTCGCCCTCGTAGGTGGTGCGCATCGTCACCGGGATCGGCTCGCCCAGCACGTACTCGCGTGCCTCGAGATGCAGCGTGAGCGAGAGCCCGGGCAGCTTCCGGCGGCCGGCGGCGACGTCTGCGTCGACATCGTCCTCGGCACGGGCAGCGGAGAGAAGGAGGAGGAGCGACAGCAGGGCCAGGACGAGTCTCACGGCGGTCTCCCGTGTTTCACAGCGTACTCATTTTCGAACGTAGGACGGGCGTGATCGTTCGTTCCCGGGGGAACGCGCCCCGTCCGCCTCCCCTGCCCCGCGAGGAAACCGCAGGAGACGCCGTCCGCCCGCGCGCGGTCTCCAACGCGGTCCACGAAGGCTTCCGCATCGGCAACCGGGTGTAGCCCGGATCCGCCGGAGCCACGACCAGGTCGGACACGTCGTCAGGCACCGCGTGGCGTGGCGCCGTGCCAGGATCGGCTGGCTTGCTCTTCCGATGGGACCTCGAGCATGCTGCACCTGGACCTGGCCGTGGCGTCGTACCACCGTTGCGATTTCCTGCTTACCAGGAACTGTCGCCAGCTTGCGAACGCGAACGAGTTTGACTACATCAGACGAGTCAACACGATGTTGGGACTCATCGTGCCGGCAATCGTGACACCGCTGGAGCTGCTGGGAGACGACGATGACCCAAGCCGACGATGAGGGAATCCAGGCCGTACGCGACGTACGCAAGAAGATCTCGGCAGAGTGCGCGAATGACCCCAAGAAGCTCGTCGACCACTACATGGCGGAGCAAGAGCGCTACCGAGAGCGGTTGCTGCGCCCTACTACCGACCAACGAGCCGATGCAGCGGATCGGCTTTCGGACGGCGGCTGATCGCCAGGTCGGTAGGCGACAAACCACCAACTCCCGCAGGACGAGGTCCTGGATGGCCTCGCCTCCGCGAGGGTCACCGTGTACCCGGAGGACTCGAAGCCGGACCCCATCGACCCGGGGTGTGGCCGACTTCGTGAACTCCAATGGGTAGATGATCTCGTCCTGGACGATGAGGAGGTCGATGTCCTTCTGGTCCTCGTCCCGGTAGAAGCAGAAGGGCGCGCGTCGTCCGCGGTGCCGCGACATGCAGAGCCCTTTCGTCCAATATGCAGCCGGACTGCATTTTGGACGGACCTTCGGTGAGCGCCAAGGCCCCGTCACTCCCGCAGCACGAGGTCCTTGTCGCCGGGCTGGGCCTTGCGCACCGGCGGCACTCCCGGGAGCCCGCAGGCGACCTCGTAGCGACCGGGCGGGAGCCCTCGCAAGGCGAACGCCCCCTCCGCGTCCGTCTGGGTCGCGGCCCAGATGACGCCGCCCCGCTTCGCCCAGACGCCCCGCCCGTGCCGGCGCCGGCCCGCTTTCACGTAGACGTGGCCCTCGATGGGTTTCGCGGCCGTGAGGGTCACCTCGAACGGCCCGTCCTCGGGCGCCACGTCCTCGATCAGCGCAGAGCGGTCGTCCTCCTCCATCCGCACGTAGAGCATGCCCTGGTCCTTCGTCACGGCGTGCACGCGAAACGACCCGCTCGGCTTCACCCAGCTGCTGCGCGTCTCCAACGTGCCGTCGTCCTGCGGCATGAACCAGGACACGACCGCCCCCGCCACCCCGTCCCCGAGGCAGCGCCCCTCGACGACCGCGCCGGGCGCGAGCCTGAGGTGGATGTCGGTCGCCGGGGCCGTGACCTCGACCGGCTCCGAGGCCGCGAAGGGACCGCGGCTCGGATCGGCCACCAGGACGTAGGATCCGGAGCGCAGCGGGCCGATGCGGAACGTCCCTCCTTCGCCCACGAGCGCGCGCCCCCCCCCGTCGGCCGCGATCCGGCCCGCGGCGCCCGCGTGGGCCACGACCAGGACGCTGCGGGCCGGCTGCCCGCCGGGCGTCGACACGAGCCCCGCGAGGAAGACCCCGCGCTCCATCCGGAGGACGAGACCTTCCGAGTCGGGCGCGACATCGCGGAGGAAGGCGGTCAAGAACGGCAACCGCTCGGCGTCTTCCTCGGGCACCCGGGCCATCACCTCGAGCCCCTCTTCGTCGGGCACCGCGTCCAGGCGAAACGTCCCGTCCTTCGCCGTACGGACCTCGTGCTCCGGCGGGTAGCGACCTGCACGTCGGCTGTTGGCGCCGACGGCTACGAAGTCGGAGGCCAAGCGGTCTTAGGAAGACAAAGT
>JAUXCH010000064.1 GCA_030618975.1 Planctomycetia bacterium | reverse complement strand
GCGCCCTGCACACGATCAAGGGCAGTTGCGGGTTCCTCGAGTTCCCGAAGCTCGAGGCGCTGGCCCACAGCGGCGAGAACCTGCTCGGGCGACTTCGGGAGGGCACGCTGGCTCTCGACCGGGAGATCACGACCGCCCTGCTCGGCACCGTCGACGCGATCCGCGACGCCCTCGATCGCATCGGACGCGGGGGAGGCGAGGGCGAAGAAGCGCACGAGGCGCTGATCGCCCGCCTCGACGCGCTCCGCGAGGAGGGGCGCGTCGTCGAGGAGGACGACGCGCAGGCGCTCCAGGCGCCGGCTCCGGACTTCGAGGCCGTACGCGCGGCGCTGCTCGAGCTCGACCGGGCGTTCGCGTGCGCAGGAGGCGCGGACGCACCCACGCCGGCCGACGCGCTCAGGGGACTCGAGGCCGCGGCCCGGCCGGTCGGTCTCGAGTCCCTGGCCGCGCTCGCGGCTCGGGCCGCCGAGAGGACCAAAGCCGAGGGCGCCGAGGACGTGCTGCTCGATCTCGCCCTGGCCGCGGGAGAGGCGCTCGCCACGTTCGACGCGACGGGACGCGTCACGGAGCCCGATCTGGCGGCGATCGCGGCTCGGCTCGACGCGCTTGGGTCCGTTCCCGCCGCCCCGGCACCGACCGCGGCACCGATCCCTGCAGTGGACGCCCCCGTGGCCCCGGCGCCCGCTACGGACTCGCGGGGGGACGACGCGTTTCGTCGCGCGAGCGCCGGGGAGAGCACGATTCGCGTGGACGTGGGGCTCCTCGGCCGGTTGATGAACCAGGTCGGCGAGCTCGTCCTCTCGCGCAACCAGATCCTGCAGCACCTCCTGGGGCGCGAGGACAAGGCACTGGGCCCGATGACCCAGAGGCTCAGCCAGATCACGACCGACCTCCAGGAGAGCATCATGCTCACCCGGCTCCAGCCCATCGAGGTGGTCTGGAAGCGTTTCCCCCGGTTGGTCCGCGACCTCGCCCTCGAGCTGGACCGGACGGTCGACCTCGTCCTGCACGGCGCGGACACCGAACTGGATCGAACCCTGCTCGAAGCGATCCGGGGACCGATGACGCACCTCGTCAGGAACGCCATCGATCACGGCATCGAGTCGGCGGAGGAGCGCGAGGCGGCCGGCAAGTCCCCCGCCGGCACGCTGTCCCTCAAGGCCTGGCACGAGGGCGGGCAGGTGAACATCGAGATCGCCGACGACGGCAAGGGCATCGACGTCGCCCGACTCGAGCAGCAGGCGATCCAGAAGGGCCTCGTCACGCCGGAGCAGGCGCGATCGATGTCGGAGCGGGAGAAGATGGGGCTCATCTTCCTGCCCGGCTTCTCGACCGCCGAACGCGTCACCCACGTGTCCGGCCGCGGCGTCGGGATGGACGTCGTGAAGAACAACATCGATCGCATCAACGGCGCGATCGACGTCGAAAGCCGTCCGGGGCAGGGCACCGTGATCCGGCTGAAGATCCCGCTCACGCTCGCCATCATGCCGGCGCTCATGGTCGGGTGCTGCGGCGAGCGCTACGCCATCCCGCAGGTGAACCTGCTGGCCGTGGTGCGCCTCACCCCGGAGGAGGCGGAGCGGGGCATCGAGCGGCTCCACAACGCCCGCGTGCACCGGTGGCGCGGCCGGCTGCTCCCCCTCGTCGATCTGCGGGAGGAGTTGGGGCTCGGCGACGTGGATCATCCGCGCGAAACGCCCACCGTGAGCATCGTCGTGCTCCAGGCCGAGGACCGGATCTTCGGGCTCGTCGTCGGTCGCGTGCTCGACAGCGGCGAGATCGTGGTGAAGCCCCTGGGGCGGGCGCTGAGCCGCGTCCGCGTGTTCGCCGGGGCGACGATCATGGGCGACGGGCGCGCGGCGATGATCCTGGACGTCCTCGGCCTGGCCCAGGCCGCGGCCCTGTTTCCCGAGCGGGAGGATCGATTCGCGGTCTCCGAGGCCGTCGAGCCGGACGATGCCGACACGCCGGAGGAGTCCAGGGCCGTGCTTCTCGTTCGCCTCGGCCGGGAACGGGTCGCGATTCCCCTGAGCGACGCCGTGCGTCTCGAGCGGTTCCCGGCCGCCGCCGTGGAGGGTCCCGACCGGCGACCCATCGTCCAGTACCGGGGCGGCGTCCTGCCGCTGAGGCGCCTGGAGGCGGGAGAGGAGTTCGTGCTGACCGACGGCGAGGTGTTGAACGTCGTCGTGCACGCGGGGGAGGACGCGTCCGTCGGACTTCTCGTCGACGAGCTCCTCGACATCGTCACCACGCCCCTCGAGACCCAACCGGCCACGGCCGTTGGCGTCGGCCTCGTGGGCACCACCGTGATCGACGGTCACGTCGCGCACGTGCTGGACCTCGAGCTCATCGCCGGAAGCAAGGGGGCGTCCGCGTGAGCACGGAGAGCAGCCAGCGCATCTGCACGTTCCACCTGGGGGACCATCTCTACGGCATCGACGTCCGCGCCGTCCGGGAAGTGCTCGCGCGGTCGAACATCACCCCCGTGCCGCTCGCGCCGCCGTCCGTGGTCGGCGTGACGAACCTCCGCGGGCAAATCGTCACGGCGATCGACCTGAGACGTCGCTTGGATCTCCCCGAGCGACCGGCCGGAATCGAGCCGGTGAGCGTCGTCGTGGAGGTGGACGACGAGCTCGTCTCCTTCCTGGTGGACCAGGCCGGCGACGTGCTGGCGGTCAGCGACGAGGAGTTCGAACGACCGCCCGAGACGCTTCGCGGAGCGGCCCGCGACCTGCTCCTGGGGGCGTACAAGCTCTCCTCGCAGCTCGTCCTGTTGCTCGACCCGGTGCGGGCCGCCCTGCCCGACGCGGCGCCCACGCCGCACGCCGAGGAGCGCGCATGACGTCCTCCCAAGCCGCACCGCGGGTCCTCCTCTTCGGCAACCTCAAGGGCGGCGTCGGGAAGACCACCCACTGTGTTCACGTCGCCGCGGCCCTCGGCCGGGCCGGGCGACGCTGCCTCGTCTGGGACCTGGACGCGAACCAGGGCGCCACGCAGCACCTGGGGATCGACGGCGACCTCTGGCAGGGCACGACGGAGGTGCTGACGGGCGAGGCGCAGCCGCTCGACGTCGTCATCACCTCCGACGAGGACGGGTGCGAGCTGCCGGAGAACGTCCACCTGATCCCCGCGTCCCGACGCCTGGAGCGCGTCACGCTCGAGGCGGGGCGCCCCGTGCCGGCCCTGCCCGTGGCCGCGCTCGGGGATCGCTACGACACCGTCTTGCTGGACACCGCCCCGAATCTCACGGCGCCGACCACCGCGGGCTACCGCGCGGCCGACGCGGTCATCCTCACCACCTTCCCGGATCCGCTGGCGCTGAGGGCGCTTGCCAAGGCCCTCGACACGCTCGAGATCTCGAGCCGGGTGGGCACGCTCCCGGGGCGCCTGCTCGGCGTCCTCCTGGGGAACGTCCCGGGGAGTCGCCGCAAGGGGCCGACCGGTCTCGAGGGCGACCTCCTGCGCTACCTGGAGAGCCGGCTGGGCGGACGGAAGGGGGAGGGCCTCCTCTTCTCGACGATCGTCTCCCGATCCATCGCCGTGCCCCGGGCCCAGATGGCCGGCCGCACCCTCTTCCAGACCGACCCCAAGCACCGAGTCACCCGACAGTACCGACAGCTCGCCGCCGAAATCGAGCAGCGTCTCGAGGCGAGCTAGCAGGAGTTCCACGATGGCCAGACAGAGCAAGGCATCGAAGTCGTTCGACCCGCTCGGCGACAGTCCCGCGGATCTCGTGATCGCGAAGCCGCCCCCCCGTCCCGACGCGGAGGCGTCCGACACGTGGTTCCGCGTGCTCGACACGGTCCAGACCAACGTCATGGTGGCGGACCCCGAGTTCAAGCTCGTGTTCGCGAACAAGATGGCCCTCGCGACCTTCCGCACCCTGTCGAAGGAGATCGAGGGTGCCTTCGGCGTTCCGGTGATGGAGATGGTCGGCAAGTCGATCCACCGCTTTCACAAGGACCCCGCGAACATCGAGGCCGTGCTCCGCGATCCGTCCGCGCTGCCCCGCAAGGCGATCTTCGCGTTCGGCAAGACCACGCTGCAGACGAACATCGACAGGATCCTGCTCGCCGACGGTTCGACCTACGGCTTCGTCGTCAACTGGGAAGACGTCACCGAACGGGCCCGTCTCGACAAGGAGGTCCGCGAGGCTGCCGAACGGGAGCGCAAGCACGCCGAGCAGCTGGACAAGAAGGTCCGCGCGGCCACGGAGCGCGAGCGCGAGAACGCGAACGAGCTCCGCAGCAAGGTGGACCGCATGCTCGAGGTGGTGACCGCGGCCCGGGACGGGGATCTCACGCAGGAGATTCCCGTCACCGGAACGGACGCGATCGGACAGATGGGCGCAGGGCTCCAGGAGTTCCTCGTCTCGCTCCGCGACCACAACCGGATCCTCAGCAGGAACGCGGGCACGCTCACCGATGCGGCGCGCAAGCTCACCGAGGTGAGCCAGCAGATGGGGGCCAACGCCGAGGAGACGTCGGCCCAGGCCAGCGTCGTCGCCGGCAGCGCCAGGACGGTGAGCGAGAGCCTCCAGACGATCGCGACCGCGGTCGAGGAGATGACCGCCAGCATCGGCGAGATCTCGGCCAACGCGACGCAGGCGTCCGAGATGGCGCGCGAGGCCGTCGAGACCACCGAGTCGACCAACGTGATCATCGCGAGGCTGGGCCGGAGCACGACCGAGATCGGCGACGTGGTGAAGCTGATCACGTCCATCGCCGAGCAGACGAACCTCCTCGCCCTCAACGCGACGATCGAGGCCGCGCGCGCGGGTCCGGCGGGTCGGGGCTTCGCCGTGGTCGCCAACGAGGTCAAGGAGCTCGCCAAGGAGACCGCGGAGGCGACCGAGGACATCCGATCCAAGATCGAGGCCATCCAGACGGACACCGACGGCGCCGTGGAGGCCATCGGCGACATCCGGGGCAAGATCCGGACGATCAACGACATGCAGGCCGTCATCGCGACCGCGGTCGAGGAGCAGAGCGCGACCTCGAGCGAGATGTCGATGAACATCACCCGCGCGGCGGAGGGAGGCGGCAACATCTCCGGCAACCTCGACGGCGTGGCCGAGGCGGCCCGGAACACGGCCGTCGGCGCGACCGAGTCGCAGGAGGTGGCCGAGGGACTCTCCGGGATGGCACGCGAGCTGGACACCCTGGTGTCGAAGTTCAAGTGGGAGGTCGAGGAGCAGGAGAGCGCGGCCCCGTCGACCCTGGAAGCGCTCGTGCGCCTGCTCGAGGAGAGCGGGGCGAAGGAGGGGGGCGGGGACGTCGCCGCGCTGCTCGCCAGGTTGCTCGCTGACGGGGCGAAGAAGGCGGAGGACTAGACCGCCCATGCCGCGACCGCGACTCCTGGTCGTCGACGACTCGGTCGTCGTACGCAAGTTCGTCTCGGATCTGCTCGCCGCGGAGCCGACCTTCGAGGTCGTCGGCACCGCGGCGAACGGAAAGATCGCCCTGGCCAAGGTGGAGCAGCTGCGTCCCGACCTGCTCGTGCTCGACGTCGAGATGCCCGTGATGGACGGGCTCGAGACGCTGCGTGCCCTGAAGCGCCTCACTCCTGCGCCGCGCGTGGTGATGTTCTCCTCCCACACCCAGTCACAGGCGCGGACGACGATCGAAGCCCTGATGCTCGGCGCGGAGGCTTGCGTCGCCAAGCCGTCGGGCCTCCTGGCCTCGCAGGACGCGCGGGAGGCGGTCGGTCGCGAGCTCGTCGAGAAGATCCAGGCCCTGACCGCGGCGAGAGCCCTTCCGTCGAGTCCCGAGACGCCGTCCGCCCCCGCTGCGCCGAGGCTCCCGCCCCCGCGGATCGACCTGCTCGCCATCGGCGCGTCGACCGGCGGGCCGAACGCCCTGGCGCTGCTCTTCTCGAGGTTCCCGGCCACGCTGCCCGTGCCCGTCGTGGTGGTCCAGCACATGCCGGCAGCCTTCACGGGCGCCTTCGCCGAGCGCCTCGCGCGCGAGTCGAACCTCGCCGTGCAGGAGGCGGCGGAGGGTGACGTCCTGGAGCCGGGGCAGGCGTGGGTGGCGCCCGGAGGCGTACACCTCGTCCTCGAGCCGGCGAACGGAGCGCTGCGTCTCCATCTGAGCGACGCTCCCCCGGTCCACTCCTGCCGGCCCGCCGTCGACGTGTTCTTCCAGTCCGCCGAGCCCCTGCTCGGGAACCGTGTCCTGGCGGTCGTGCTGACGGGGATGGGGGAGGACGGCCTGGACGGCGCCCGCGCCATCCACCAGGCCGGGGGCCGGGTGCTGGTCCAGGACGAGGCGAGCAGCGTCGTCTGGGGGATGGCGGGGGCCGTGGCGCGGGCGGGACTGGCCGATGCCGCCCTGCCGGTCGACGAACTGGGCGACGAGATCGTCCGGCGCGTACGGACGGGGCGTCCCCTGTGACGCTCGCCCCCGAGGATCTCGCGTACGTCCGGTTCCTCATTCGCCGGGATACCGGCGTGGTCCTGGACGAGAGCAAGTCCTACCTCATCGAGTCGCGCCTCCGCACCCGTGCGCGAGCCGAGAACCTCGGAACGTCGAAGACGCTCCTCCAGCGCATGCGCCGACCCGACGGAGAAGACCTCCGGCACCGGCTCGTCGAGGACATCCTCGTCGGCGAGACGCAGTTCTTCCGAGACCGGCACCCCTTCGAGGCGCTCGCGTCCACGATCCTCCCCGAGCTGATCGAGCTGCGACGAGACCAGCGTCGGCTCGATCTCTGGTCGGCGGCGTGCTCGACGGGTCAGGAACCCTACAGCCTGGCCATGCTGCTCCAGGACGAGTTCCCCGGGCTCTCCGGATGGACGGTCAGGATCCTCGCGACCGATTTCTCCCAGTCCGTCCTGACCCGCGCTCGCGAGGGGACCTACCGCGACGTCGAGATCGCCCGCGGCCTCGATCCGGCGCTTCGGGAGAGGCACTTCCGCCGGGAAGGCGAGGGCTGGCGCCTGACGCCCCAGGTCCGCAACCGCGTCCAGTTCAGCAAGGTCAACCTGCTCGAGGCGTGGAAGGGGCTGCCGCGGATGGACCTGGTCCTGCTCCGCAACGTGATGATCTACTTCGACGCGGCGACGCGCGCGTCGATCCTCGAACGGATCGAAGCCTTGCTCCGGCCGGGCGGAACGCTGCTCTTGGGTTCGTCCGAGACCCTGGTCGGCGTCGAGACGGCTCTCGTGCCGACGCGCATCGGCCGCACCATGGCCTACCGCCGCCCCGTGTGACAACTCGGGGCAACTCGGGGTCAGGTCGAGAAACGCAACCTTCGGACCGGCCCGACCCCCCGCGCCCTGCGAACCGGCTCGTCACGGCTCGTCCGCGTGAGACGGGTCGGACCGCGGTGGACGGCGCCGCACGCGCTCCGCGAAGGGCACTGCCTGCGCCCTCTTCCGAACTGCGACGTCCGATGTCGGGGACGGCGACCATCAAAGTCTGCGTGGCGACCTGCGTCAGGACGCGGCCGAGAGTTCGTTGGATCGTGGGCGATCTCCGAGCTTGACGATTGACCTTTCATGGGCAATCTGCAGGAGGGCCCCACCCCCAATGGCCGTCTGAGGTCGGAATCACCGCCGGAAGCGGATCAGAGGGTCCGGAGAGCGCCCGCGCCGGGTGCCGTCACGCTCTTCGGGCACCGGGCCCGATCGGCCAACGCGGCCCGCCGAGCGACGACCCTCTCCGAGAGACGGCATGGTGTGTTCGCCACTCGCGCTCCCGTCAGCCCCTGCGAAGGCGAGCCCGTGTGTCGGGAAGACGCCTGAGTCTGGGAGACCGTGAATCCGTTCCAAGCCCAGCGGGATGCGCGTCTCTCAGGTGGCGCGACACGATCAGACGGGTCAGTCGGCTGCGAGGAGCAGCCTCCACGCCTTCATTTTGAGTTGGTTTATGTGATTTATGCGGCATCGATAAACTCACAAAACTCGCTATAGTTCCCGGATGGACCCCATCATGAACCCGTATGCCCCGGGCGCGGGGACTCCCCCGCCCGAGCTGGCCGGTCGAGATGAGTTGCGCGAGACGATGCGGATTGCCCTCGAGCGGGTGCGCCGTGGCTTCCCGGCCAAGAGCGTCCTCATGATCGGCCTGCGGGGAGTTGGAAAGACCGTGCTCCTGGACCGCATTTGCGACGATGCGGAAGCGGCTGGGCTGCAGACGATGCGGATGGAAGCGCCTGAATCTCGTTCTCTCCCGGCGATCCTGGCACCGCAACTCCGGCAGGTGCTGACCCGTCTGTCGCGGCGCGAGAGGACCCGGGACCTGGCCCGACGTGCGCAGCGAGCACTCGCCGGCTTCGTCGGCGCGCTGAAGATGAAGTACGAGGATATCGAGGTGGGTCTGGACCTCGAGCCTGAGCGCGGGTTGGCGGACAACGGTGACCTGGAACATGACCTGCGGGTGTTGCTGGAGGCCACAGGGGAAGCCGCCAAGGCGGGGGACACTGCGTTGGCGCTGTTCATCGACGAGTTGCAGTACGTTGAGGAAGATGAGCTGGCAGCGTTGATCATGGCTCTGCACCGCACCGCGCAGCGCAGCCTTCCTGTCGTGCTGGTTGGCGCGGGGCTGCCTCAACTCCGGGGCCGATCGGGCCGAGCCAAGTCCTACGCGGAGCGTCTCTTCGATTTCCCTGTGGTTGGACCTCTGCCGCCGGAGGCCGCACGAGTCGCCATCTCCAAGCCAGCAGAGGACGCCGGGATCGAGTTCAACGCAGATGCGCTGGAGCGGATCGTAGAAGCGACACAGGGCTACCCTTACTTCCTTCAGGAGTGGGGTAAGCACGTCTGGAATGAAGCGGCTGCCTCGCCTGTCACGTTGCGAGATGTCGAGGCGGCATCCGCATCCGCCATCACATCGCTGGACGAGAGCTTCTTTCGCGTGCGGCTCGACCGCCTGACTCCGTCAGAGAAGAAGTACCTACGCGCGATGGCCGAACGGGGCCCCGGACCGCACCGGTCGGGTGACATCGCAGACGAACTCGGTCGGAAGGTCACTTCCCTCGGTCCCACGCGCAGTTCCCTGATTGCCAAGGGAATGGTCTGGAGTCCGAGCCATGGAGACACGGCGTTCACGGTGCCGCTCTTCGACGAGTTCATGCGCCGGATCATGCCGGGAGACGATTGGAGGCGTTGAGGGCGCCTCGGGAGGTATCTGGGTTGGCAGCCCTGATCCTGACGGGTGGAACACAGTCAGGAATCCCGGCGCGCTGCGAAGGGGGGCTTCGTGCCGGCTCGTCACGGCTCGTCCGCGTGAGACGGGTCGGACCGCGGTGGACGGCGCCGCCCGGTGTTTCGGCACATCGGGAAGGGGATCCCTCCGCCGCCTCGTCGGGTTCGTCCGGAGGGGGGGCGTTGTCCCTTGCGGGGTGCCTGGCACCGTACAAGGGTTAGTGCAGGAACCAGGCAGAGGCGGCGACGAGGACGCCCACGAGAGCAACGAAGGAACCACTGAGCCAGAAGAGCTTGCGCCGTGTGAGCATTGCGAGGGCTGCGAGCACCAGGCCCAACTCCACGCCCAGCTCGCCCAGGTCGAAACGGTCCGCCTGGTGATGGACGTGCGCGCTCTTCTCCTGGAACTCGTCGGCTTCCTGCTCCAGTCCGCGTGCCCGAGCTTCGAGGCCGGGCAGCTCCGCCTCGTACTTCGCAACCCGGTCCGTCCACCCCTTCTCCGACGCCGCGCGCTGCTCATGCTGGGCGGCGTCCGTTGCCAGGAATCCCGCCAACTCCAGGAACATCGCGTACTCGTGCATGCGGATGTTCTTGGCCTGGAAGTAGGTCCAGATGTCGGAGGCCTGGGTGTGGCGGACGTTGGAGAGGGTCTGCAGCCGCAGGGTCTCGGTGTGGCTGCGATGGCTGAGCAGTGCGACGGCGGCCAGCACGGCTGCAATCACCACCATCGTCGTGGCCACGTTCCGGTTGAAGGTGTCGTGGGAGGCGTGTTCCGCGTGTTCCGCCTCTTCCAGATGTTCGTGGGTACCGTGGGGCATGGCTCAGTCCTGCTTCCTCGAGTTCAAGGTACGGATCCCGGATCGCACGATGCTACCGAGTGGGGGAAGCGTGTCCTCCTTGGAGCAGATCGCTCTCCACGAGGCCCCGGGTGCCGGACGCGGCGCCGATCACGTCAGAACACGCCCCGGAAGAACGAACGGATCCGGCCGAGGATCTCTCCGGTCAGGCTCCGCTTCTGGTCCTCGAGATCCTCACCGCTGACGGCTTTCCCGGCCTCCTCGTTGCGGAGCTTCCGTTCGGCGACCACGCGACTGATCGTCTCGGCGAGGGCGGGACGGGCGCGGAAGAGCTCCGTCATGGCGTCCTTTCCGAGTTCGTACGCCACCGCGTCGGTGACCGTAGTGACCGTGGCACTCCGGCGCTCGCCGGTCAGGAGGCTCATCTCGCCGAAGAACTGGCCGGGAACGATCTGCGCCACCTTCACCTCGCTGCCTTCTCCCCGGACGTCCGCGTAGACGTACACGAGCCCCTCGACGAGGACGAACATGGAGTCGCCCTCCTCTCCCGCCGTGATCAGGGCCTCACCCTTCCGGTACTCCCGGCGCACCAGGCCGTGGACCAGGCGGGACAGATCGTCTCCCTCCAAGCCGCTAAAGAGCTCGATGCGACCGAGCAAGCGCGTCATGTCCTCCGCGGAGGCGCTGTCCAGGTGGCGCTGCGGCATCTCCGTGTGGAAGACGTCCCGCTTGGGATAGGCCAGCGTGAGCCCGGCGTGCTGCAGGTGCTCGAGCACGCTGGTGACGACGATGTGGCGCGACTTGTTGGGCGACAGGTCCGCGGGGACGATCCAGTATCGAACCCGGTACTCGATCCCCAGGTCGTTGACACGCGTGACGCGGGCCTTGGGCCTGGGATCCTCGAGCACGCCCTTGGGCCGACAGACGGCTTTCGTCGCGCTCTCCAGGACCCGGATCGCCCGCTCCGTGGGCACCGAGAAGTCGAGCGTGAAGTAGAGCTCGAGCCGGCTGACGGGCGTCGGAGCCATGTAGTTGGTGACGATGGCCTGACCCATGACGCTGTTGGGAATGACGACGAGGTTGTTGTGCGTCGTCCTCAGGCGAGTCGTGCGCCAGTTGATCTCCAGGATGCGGCCGACGATGTGCACGTCGGCCGTTCGCTGGTGGACCATGATCCAGTCGCCGATGCGGTATGCGTCGTCGACGTTCAGGGCGATGCCGCTGAAGACGTCCAGGATCATGGATCGGAGCGCGAAGCCGATGACGATGCCCAGCGCGCCCGAAGCCGCCCAGATCCCAGTGACGGATCGCTCGAACACGAAGCTCACGATGCCGGTGACGGCAATGAGGAAGATGACCGTCGCGACGATGTCCTTGACCAGCCGCGGTACGGGCCGCCCCGTGGCGCGCTCGACCAGCATCTCCCACACGAAGATGTGCAGCAGCCGGTTCACGAGCCACGCGCTCGCCAACCAGGCGCAGATCTGGAGAACGTAGGAGAGGACTACGCGCGTCTGGCCGAGCGCTTCCTGACCGAACTGAGCCGTGAGGTCGGAGCGAAAGAACGCCAGGCCTGCGAAGAGGGCGAACACGAGCAGGGGCGCGACGAGGCGCCGCGCCATGCGCGGCGACGTGTCAGGGGACCGGCTGTCAGGAGACCGGGGGCGGGGGTCTGTCATGTCGCGGGGAGGCTACCACGATGCCATGCGCACGTGCGCCGTCTTGCTCGGGCATGGGATGGCGCATCCGCCGGTCGAGCGCACCAAGTCGCGTCGGCTCCGTTTGTCCCCCCTGCCCGTGATCCACGTGACCTGCGGGAGGGGCCTACTTCTTCGTCATGACGTGGACGCCGTCCCAACTCTCGTCGGGCGGGGTCTCCGCGTACGCACGGCAACGGTCCAGGAGAACGAGGGAGGGGCCGTCCGCGGGGCGTTCGGCGAGGATCTCCTCGAAGAGCCCGGCCGCCTCGTCCCACCGCCGGGCAAGATACGCATCCAGCGCCTTTCCGTAGGAGGTCACGAGCGCGACCTCGCCGCTCTCCGCCGCCTCCTTCAGCGCCAGCAGCTCGTAGATCGCGATGCCCTCGGTCTTGCCCTTCACGGCCACGCGATCGACCATGCGTGCAACGACGTGCGGGGCGACCTCGCGGTAGGTCCGCGCGCCCATGAGGATCTTCGTTCCGTACACCCTGTTGAGCCCCTCGAGGCGCGCGGCCAGGTTGACGGCGTCTCCGATCACGGTGTAGTTGAGGCGGCTCCGGCTG
>JAUXCH010000232.1 GCA_030618975.1 Planctomycetia bacterium | reverse complement strand
CCCCGAGCACGTCCTCTGCGTGGGCATGCCCGGCCCCTTCTCCGCGGCGATGAGCCTCGAGGACGCGCGTGCGCAGGCCTCGGTGCTCGGCGTCCGGTTCGCCGAGCTGCCCATCGCCGGCCCCTACGACGCGTTTCGCGAGGTCCTCGCGCCCCTGTTCGGGGATCGGCCGTTCGACGTCACCGAGGAGAACCTCCAGGCCCGGTCCCGCGGCACGCTTCTCATGGCCCTCTCGAACAAGTTCGGCTCGCTCGTGCTCGCCACCGGCAACAAGAGCGAGTTCGCCGTCGGCTACTGCACCCTGTACGGCGACATGAACGGCGGCCTGGCCGTCCTCTCCGACGTCTGGAAGACGCGGGTCTACGAGCTGGCGAACCAGTACCTCGCCGAGGGGAAGATCCCGCGGCGGGTCGTCGAGCGTCCGCCGTCGGCCGAGCTGCGCCCCGACCAGAAGGACGAGGATTCCCTGCCTCCGTACGCCGTGCTCGACCGGATCCTGCGCCGGCGCGTGGAGGAAGGCGCCAGCCTCCACGACATCGTCGAGGCCGGCGAAGATCCCGCGACCGCCGAGCGGGTCCTCAGGCTGCTCGAGGGCAGCGAGTACAAGCGGCGGCAGATGGCCCCCGGCATCAAGGTCACCCCCACCGCGTTCGGCGTGGGCTGGCGCATGCCGATCGCGCGTCCGATCGACCTGCGGTCCGAGCGCTAGCCGGCTCGCGACACGACGACGCGGGCCATACGCTTCGAGAAGTAGTACACCCGCTTCAAGTTCTCGAGCATGTCCATCTCGACGGCGTAGGTCGGCAGCCGTTGCGGCTCGGACGCCTGGAGCCGATCCGCGCCGTGCGCCGCGGCGGCCTCGGCCAGGCGATTGACCTCGCTCTTCATGCCGCGAACCACGCGGGCGGCTTCCACGTTGGTCTGCGTGACCGCCATGAGCGCCGTGTCGAAGGCTTTCACCACCTCGCCGTGGAAGTTCGCGATCACCTCCTGGGTCGCGGCGCCGATCGTGAGCCCCTTGTCGATCCGCCGGAGGCCCAGCGAAGCCAGGTTGATCTCGATGATGTCGCCGATGTTCTCGAGGTCGTTCACGGCCTCCATCAGGTGGACCAGGTCCGCGGTCTGGGCCTCCGTCAGCTCTTCCCGCCCGATGCGTCCCAGGTAGGTGATGATCTCGCCGTGCAGCCGGTCGACCTGCTCGTCGCGGGCAGCGATCGCCTCGATCTCCCAGCGGGTTCCCCGGAGCATGGCCGGGAGGATCGCCTCGAGCATCCCCTGGACCCGGTTGCCCAGGTGGAGGATCTCCATCCGGACCCTGTCGAGCGCCAGGGCGGGCGCGCCCAGCAACTCGCGGTCGAGGTACTTGGCGCGCACCGCGTCCTCGTGGGCTCCCGGACGGTCGGGCACGAGTCGCTCGACGACGCGCGCGAACAGGGGCGCCAACGGCAGGAAGACGACCGTGCACGAGAGATTGAAGATCGTGTGGGCGTTGGCGATCTCGCGGGGCGTGTCTCCGGCCGGCGAGATCCAGGCGGCCGCCGCGGCGAGCGCGTCGACGAAGCCGACCCACAGCAGCACACCGGCGACGTTGAACAGCACGTGGACCCACGCGGCGCGGATCGCCTCGCGCGGCTTCCCGGCGGCGGCCAGCAGTGCCGTGACGCACGTGCCGACGTTCGCGCCGAGCACGAGGGCGATGCCGGCGGGTAGCGTGATCAGACCCTGCGACGCCAGGACGATCACGACGCCCGTCGTCGCGGAGGACGACTGCACCAGGGCCGTGAACGCCGCACCCGCCAAGATGCCGAGGCCCGGCGTTTCCAGCTTCGTCATCGCGTCGAGGAAGGGCGGGTAGTCGCGCAGCGGCCGCATCGCGTCGCTCATGACGTTCAGGCCGAAGAACACGAGGCCGAGGCCGAGCAGGATCGTCCCGTACCGCTTCGTCCGCGGCCGGCGGCCGAGGAAGGTCATCCCGAAGCCGACGGCGATCATCACCAGGGCGGCCTTCGTCACCTGGAAGGCGATGATCTGGGCCGTGATCGTGGTGCCGATGTTGGCGCCCATGATCACGCCCACGGACTGGGTCAGGGTCATCAGCCCGGCGGAGATGAAGCCCACCACGAGCACCGTCGTGACCGAGGAGGACTGGACCACGGCCGTCACGAGGGCGCCGGTGACCGCGCCGCGCAGGCGGCTGGAGGTGAGCTGCGCGAGGATCCCGCGCATGCGGTCGCCGGCCACCGCCTTGAGCCCGCTCCCCATCCGCTCCATGCCGTAGAGGAACAGGGCGAGGCCGCCGAGCAGGCCGACGACGAGGGCGACCCCGTCGATCCCGGCACCGGCCGCGAGGAGGCAGGCGGGTTGGATCACGGAGCGATCATGGGGCAGGCCGCACCCCTTGCCAAGGGGCCCCGTCTATCCCACGGTCTCCGGCAGCGCGCGGACCAGGCGCTTCAGGTCCCGCTCGCCGAGTCGCCGCACGGCCTCCTCGATCGACACCCACTCCCGGGTCCGGGAGTCCTCGTCCCACCTGTCGTGGATGCGTTTCACGGCGAGGGCGAAGACCTCCACGTCGCACACGCCGCCCCACTTCTCGTAGGAGTAGGACCCGAGCGGCTTCTTCCGCATCCGCCCCTCGACGCCCGCTTCCTCGAGGGCCTCCTTGGCCGCGGACGCGGCGGGCGACAGGTCGCCCTCGATCAGGCCCTTCGGGATGACCCAGCGCCGCCGGCTCCGGGAGGTGACGAGCAGGACCTCGAGCCCCTCGCCGTTCACGCGGTACGGCAGGGCGGCCGATTGGGGATGGCGCCGCTTCACCCTTCCAATCCTCGCACGCCCCGCCCCCGCTCCTTGCAGGCGCCACCTCGTGACCCGAGAATCCCACCGGGCACCCTGGAGGTTCGCGATGCATCGTCTCGTCCTGCTGCGCCACGGTCAGAGCGTCTGGAACAAGTCGAACCGGTTCACCGGCTGGAAGGACGTCGGCCTGACCGAGCAGGGCGTCCGGGAGGCCCACGAATCGGCGCGGCTCCTGAAGGAGGAGGGTTTCACCTTCGACGTCGCCTACACCTCCGTCCTCAAGCGCGCCATCCAGACTCTCTGGCTCGTCCTCGACGACATGGAGCTGCAGTGGATCCCCGTCAAGCGGCGCTGGCGCCTGAACGAGCGCCACTACGGCGCGCTCCAGGGCCTCGACAAGGCCGAGATGACGAGAACGCACGGCGCCGAGCAGGTCCACGTCTGGCGTCGCTCCTACGCCACGCCCCCGCCCCCGCTCACCCGCGAGGACGAGCACTGGCCCGGCCACGACCCCCGCTACGCCGGGGTGGACCCCGACGAGCTGCCCCTCACCGAGTGCCTGAAGGACACCGTCGCACGCTTCATGCCCGTCTGGAACGACGAGATCGCGCCCGCCGTGAAGAGCGGCAAGCGCGTGCTCATCGCCGCCCACGGAAACAGCCTGCGTGCCCTCGTGAAGCACCTCGACGGCGTCTCCGACGAGAAGATCACGTCCCTCAACATCCCCACCGGCATCCCCCTCGCCTACGAGCTCGACGACGACCTGAAGCCCCTCGGCCACCGCTACCTCGGCGACCCCGAAGCAGCGAAGCGCGCGGCGGAGGCGGTGGCGAACCAGGCGCAGGCCTGACGGGGCACCGCCTCGACGTCGACCCCGCGACCTACTCCGCCTGCACGTCCACCCGCACGTGCTCGCCTGCCCGCGCCTCGAAGAAGACCCACTCGAAGGCGTCGTCGGGGCCATGTCCCAGCGAGAACTCCCAGGTCCCCGGCGGCACACCGAGCACCTCGAACGTCGCGCCTTCCTGGCGGACCTCGAATGCTCCGGCGTCGAAGCTCCTCTGCGAGATGGCGGGTCCCGGCGCGTGAACGAACCACCTCTCGGGCACGATGCCACCGGGGAAGCGCACGGTGCCTCGGACGGTGGCCCCGACCTCCGGCCGGACCTCGATCTCGTCCGTGCCGGGCTCCATCTCCTGCACCCAGACGAACCGGCCGCCGCCGAGCCCCGCGATCCAGATCTGGAGGTCCTCGACGTCCGGTAGGTGGGAGAGGTGAGAGAAGCGGGCCACACCGTCGGCGTCCAGGCGGGTGTTCCGCACGATGCTTCCGCCTCGCACGAGGCAGGCCCAGGCTCCGCGGTCCTCGAACTTCCAGTCCAGCACGCGTACGAGCAGGTCGGGGGGGAACTGCCCGGACAGGCTCGGGCGCCCGAGAGGCCTCGAGGCGGTGTGCCGATCGGTGCCGAGCCCCCCTCGCGGTGGGCTCTCCCGATCCAGCGGAAGACGCACGGTCACCTCCGTCTGGTCCATTCCGATCCCACGCACCACCTCGGTCCCGAGTCCCGCGGGCGCGATCCCCGTGACCTCGATCTCGATCGTGCCACTCGGTTCGTAGACGAAGGCGATCGTGCCCGTTCCGCTGATGCGTCGGCCCACGAGGCCCCGGACGCTGCTGACGTGGGTACCCATGTCCTCGAGGGACAAGGTCACCAGACCGATTGCCGGGGCATCGTCCGGATCGACGACGCGCACGCGAAGGAGGGCCGGGTCGCCCGGGCGGACGTCCGTCAACGCGAGGAAGACGTCGCGCGCCCCCTCTTCCACCTGCGTGCGGCCGTACCACCGCCGCCCCTGCCCGACGGCCGCCGCCTCCAGCGCGACCGGCCCGGCTCCGTACCCCCGGTGCGTGAAGCGACCGCTCGCATCGATCGCCACCGGCACCCACCAGTCGCGCACGAGCCAGCGCCAGACGGCGACCTCGGCGGCCGAGACGCCGGGCGGCAGCTCCACGCGTCCGGACACGATCGAGATGCGCACGACCTCGCAGGTGGCCCGAAGCGTGCGCCCCTCCGAGGGGTCGATCTCCGCGCGTGCCGGGACTTTCGCCACGTCGTACCGGTCGGACAGTGCGGCCAGCTCGAGCTGCGCCTCTGCAAGCGGCGCGACGATCGGCCCGATGCGCGCGCGGCCGTAGGCGTCGGTCGTCCGTTCGACCGACACGACGTCGTGCGGGCGCCCGACGAGCCGCAGCAGGAAGGTGAGGGTCGTGTCCGTGACGGGTTCGCTCTCCTTGCCCTCCACGACGGTCACGGTCAGCCACCAGGGCTCGGTGGGGTCCGCGCTCCCCGCCTCTCCCAGACGGATCGGCGGATCGGGCTCGCTCACCACGAGCCAGGCTCCGACCGCCACCACGGCAATCGCCACGAACGTCAGGAGGAGAGGGAGTCTGCCCACGGCGGCCATCCTAGGCCCGCCGGCCCACGGCGGCGGCCTTGACGGTGTGTGTACTCTTGTGTAGAGTTCTACACATGGCCACCAACCTCGCCATCGACCCGGCCCTCCTCGACCGCGCCTTGGCTGTCGGCGGCGAACGAACCAAGAAGGCCACGGTGACACGTGCCCTGCAGGAGTTCATCGCGCGGCGCGAGCAGCGAAGGCTGCTCAGCCTGTTCGGCTCGCTCCGGTGGGATCCCGGCTACGACACCAAGGCCGAGCGGTCGCGGGAGTGAGGCTCTTCGTCGACACGAGCGTCTGGTCGCTCGCGTTTCGACGTGACGCGCCCCCCGCCGTCCCCGAGCTCGACTGTCTGCGTCGAGCCTTGGTGGGAGGGGACCTGGTCTTCACGACGGGCTTCGTGCTGCAGGAGCTGCTGCAGGGGTTTCGCGGTCCTCGGGCCCGGGAGAAGATCCTGGACCACTTCGAAGCGCTGCCCCTCCTGGCTCCGGAGCGGAAGGACCACGTCGAGGCCGCAACGCTTCTAGGCGCCTGCCGACGACGCGGGATCCAGGTCGGCACGATCGACGCCTTGCTCGCTCAACTCTGCATCCACCACGACCTGACCCTGCTCACGACGGACGCCGACTTCGAGCGCGTGGCGAGGATCGGATCCCTGTCCCTGTGGCGCCCCTGACGCCACGAGGCAGAATGTACGCATGGATCGTTCCCGCCTCCCGGTACGCGTGATCCGATCCGGGGAGCCTCGCCCCGGGGACCGGGTGACGGGCAGGACGATCGTGGATCTTTGGGGGATGGCCTGGCAAATCACCCAGGATGTCTGGGCCTTCCGAGGGGAGCCGATCGGTGAATCGCGACTTCGCCGAGACGTCGTGCGAGTTGTCCGAGGCGGGCGCTGAGCCCTTCGACGCGCGGCTCGAGGAGATCGAGGGTCAGCGCGACTCGGCCCAGTAGCAGGGCGCAGACGCGAACGGGCGGCAGCCACGAGAACGAGGAATCTGTCGAGCTCCTACGTCACGCGGGGAAGAACTCCCTGAGCACCGCAACCAGATCCTTGACCCGAACATCCCGAGCGCCGAGGCCGGCATCCCTTGCGCCGGTCCGTAGTCGGAGAGCGCCGAGGCTCCGGTCATCCGCGAAGGCCTCCCCGACGATGCGACCGGCGGCTACCACCGCATCTTCCCCACGATGGTCGGACGCCAACCGCTTGACCAGGTCGTACTCATCTCGGGTCAGCATGGCGACGATGCGATAGATGTCGAGGGCGTGGTGCGCCGCGAGATTCTTGCGTGGATCATTCACGCGATCACGAAAGGCGTGCAGCTTCATCAGAAGATAGGTAAACGCATTCGGGACGCGAACCGCCAACTCGCGCACTTCGCCACCCGACCCGTACGCGTGAAGCGTAAGCTCGAACGGCGCGACCCCAAGCTCGATCGCTTCCTTGGTCAGGTAGGCGTGGAGTGCGACGTGTCCGATCGGACGGATTCTCGGCTCCTTCACCTGGACCCTGTCGGCGAGTTCCGGAGGCACCTCGCACGTCAGGAGATCGACCTTGACCGGACCGTAGTCGGTGTCCTTGACGAACTGGAAGTGCTCGACCTCCGGCCGATAGCCGAGCCTGTCCAGTGCGGCGCGGATGGCGCGCATGTGCTCGACGTTCACGATGATCTCGGTGGGGATCAGCAGATCCACGTCCTCTGTCGCCCGGGCCGGCGGCCACAACTCGCCCGGCATCAGTGTCCAGAGATCTTCCTGTTCTTCCAGGTGGCGCTGCTTGAGATACAGCCCGAAGCCGCCCCCGACCAACAAGGGGGTCGGGAGGTCCGGCAACTCACGGGACAGGTCCCACAGCGCGGTGACGAGCACATCCATGCTCACCGCGGGGACCACCCGCTATCACGGAGTTCCTCGAAGATGCGCTCTCTCACGGCCACCGACGCGTCCTGGTGTCGCTTGTCCCCAGCCTGAAGCTCGAGCCAGCACTGGACAGGGGACGCCACCGGCACCGTGTCCGTGCTCCGGCTGTCGAAGGTGACGGTCGGGTCCCCCGTCTCGACCAGCTCGAGATCAGGGAAGCGACGTGACTCCTCCAACT
>JAUXCH010001013.1 GCA_030618975.1 Planctomycetia bacterium | reverse complement strand
GCTTGGCCTCCGACTTTCGTACGTCGGCCCGAGCACGATGAGCGCCCGCGCGGGGAGCTCCTCGCGGCGGCCTGCGGACACGTACACGGGCGTGCGTCCCGCCTCGTCACCGTCGCGCGCCACGACGAGCGCCGTCGTCGGGTAGTGATCGTCCAGCGGACCGACGGGAACCCGGTACCGCCCCTCCGCATCGGTGCGGGCGGAGGGCGCATCCAGGCCGAACGCCAGGACTCGGACCTCCACGCCGGCGGCGGCGTGCCCGTCCGCCCGTCGCACGCGTCCCACCACGTAGGGGGGCAGGCCCTCGACGCCGGCCTCCGATGCCGACGCACGGGCTTCCCCCGCTTCCGGCGATCCACGCAGGCGGACGTCGTCCGCGTCCGGGTCGGGACGGTTCGCCGTGCTCGCGTCGTCGTCGAGCGAGGCGGCGTCTTCTCGCGCGCCCTCGCCAGGCCGCGGCTCCTCCCCGTCTCCACCGAGGCCCACCGCGAAGATCCCAGCGCCCACGAGGACGACCGCCGCGACCAGCAGCGCGGCCACCGCCCCGCCCCCTGCGAACAGGCCGCCGCCCGCGGCCGCCGCCGTGGCAGGTCCCGCGGCCCGGACGGCCTGGCCCAGCATCGCGGCGGCATCCGGGACCGGTGCCAGCGGCTGCGCGGCGATCAGCGCACCGACCTGCGGTCCGAGCCGACGGCGGAGACGCCGGGTGGCGCGGTGCACGCGGATGCGACACGCGCCCGCCGAGATCCCGAGGACTTGCGCGATCTCCCGGTACTCGAGGTCGTAGAGGAAGCGCAGCAGGAGGATCTGCCGGGCGTTTTCGTCGAGCGTGTCGAGCGCGCGCTCCACCTCCACCCGCACAGGGCCCCCGGAAGCGTCCTCGCCACCTGCGTCCTCGCCACGCGCATCCTCGCTACGCGCGACGGCCTGCTCGCGTGCGCGCCGACGCGACTCGCTCCTCAGCCACATCTTCGCCTTCAGTCGAACCGACCGGATCAGCCACGGCGCGATGCCGATCCGTCCCGGGCGCTCTCCGGGCTCTCGCGCGAGCTCGGTGAGCGCATCCTGCACGACGTCCTCGGCATCCGCCGACCTCAGCCCCGATCGGCGTGCGGCGTCGAACAGCGCAGGCAGCACGGGGCGTACGAGCGCCTCGAAGGCCGGCTCGTCGCGCTCCCGCTGCCAGGCACCCCAGAGATCGACTGTCGAGCTCGCCATCCACGACTACCTTGCCGCAGCCGGTCGCGGTGTTTCAAGGATCTGCTCGATCCGCGTGAGAAGGCCCTTTCCCGGACCGTGCGCGTGGGCCCGGCCAGGAAGCCCGACAGGGGATCTTGCAGCCTCGACCCTCTCGAGGGCGGCGGCGAAGTCGTGCCGCTCGGCTGCTTGGAGGTGTTCCTGCCCCACCCCGGTCGACGGGGGACGCAGGAGCAGACAAGCGGCTCCCCTACTCCGCAGCGAAGGCTCTCGCCTCCTCGCGGCCCTGCTCGCCGCGGACCGTCAGCAGGGCGAGGAAGCCCAGGATGAAGAACGT
>JAUXCH010000796.1 GCA_030618975.1 Planctomycetia bacterium | reverse complement strand
ACCAGCAGTTGTCTTCCTAAGACCGCCTGGCCTCCGACTTCTGGGCGTTCTCGTCCTCGTCCACCGGCCCGCCCCGCGCGGCCACACGCTCGAGGAAGACGGCGGGCCGCTCGACGAGGCTCTCGAGCCCGTCGAGGGACATCCCGCGACGGTGGAGACGTCGGATCGACTGGAAGGCCGTGAGGGGCAGGGGCTCTCGGGGGCCGGCGACGCGTCGGATCACGTCCGCGGCCTCCGGGAACGAGGAAGCGGGCAGGGACTCGGCGTAGAGCTGCAGCACGAGCTCCGTGTCGATCGTGCCCCGGGGCGGGGCACTGCCGAGTCCCCGGTCGATCTCCTCCACGAGCGCAGGGATCCCCGACGAGGGATCCAGCCGGACCCACGCCCGAAAGGCGACAAGGCGCCACGGCCCGCCCGGCAGCCCATGGCCGGCTCGCGCGAGATGCCGGGCGTGGGCCAGCGCCCCGGGGCGCGACGACCGGAGGAAGCCGACCGCCAGCTCGTCGCACAGACCCTCGAGCCGTCGGTCCAGGCGGCTCTCCTCGCGTGCCCAGTCGAGCCAGGCCCTGCTGCCGTGGGCGCCGATCAGGAAGAACCAGCCGCTGCCCGCACGTTCCACGTCGTATTCCGCCCGGCGCCGGATCTCGAAGCGCGCCTTCGCCGCCTCGGCGATTCCCTCGATCTCGCTGTCCGCGAGCCACGTTCGGAACTCGTGCGCCAGGTCCTCGGGGAAGAGGACCTGGGGGTCCTTCAGGACGGCGACGAGCGCCCGGTGCGCGTCGGGCGTGCCGAGCAGACCGAGCCCGCGGAGGGAATCGACGAAGGCGGGGCCGTCGCCCCCCTCCTGTGCCGTCTCGAGGCGTCGTCGCAGCGTCTCCACGTCCGGCGTTTCGTACGGGTGCTTGGCGTTCGAGGAGCCGGAAGGCCCCCTCAGGACGACGGGCGCTTCCGCGGCGTTGCCGACAGGCTGCCCGTCGTCGGTGGCCTCCTCCGTCGTCGCCTCGGGCACGCGCGTGCCGGTCAGGCGCGAAACGAGCCAACCGGCCGCGAAGCCGAGGAGGAGTCCGAGGAGCAGGGACCGTACGTTCACACCGCGCCCTGGGAGCGCCCCGCGGCGAGGCCACCCGTCAGGGCGTGTAGACGATCCTGAGTCTCGGGAGGAAGCCGCCGGGCCCGGCGTGGTTCTCGGCGTCGTTGAAGTCGGCGGAGTCGTTGGAGCCGTTGCTGTTCGGCCCCGAGGGGAAGTCGGTGAAGCGGAGCCGGAAGCTGGATTCCGTACGGCCCGCGACCTGATCCGCGCCGATCTGCGCCCGGACGTCGATGCTGATGGTCTGCCGCCCGGGGCTGCTGCTCACCGTGTCGAACCCGGAATCCAGGGCCACCGCGTCGAAGTCCAGCAAGTCCCACGCTCCGCCCATGTTCACGTGGTCGATCACCACCTCTCCGTAGCCGGAGTACGGGTTCGAGGTGACCTGCCACTGCTCGAACTCGAGGACGGCGGCACGGACCACCGCCGGGGGCGGAGGGAGCGCCACGATGTTGAAGGTCAGGAAGCCGCGCGCCTCGTGGTCGAGCAAGTCTCCGACCGCGATGCCGGGGATGCCGTTGGGAATCGGGAAGTTCAGCCCGGCATTGCCCCACGAGTAGCCGTCCCGGGCGCCGACGGGCGGCGCGTTCATGGAGACGTCCAGGGAGGTGTCGCGCTCCCCACCACCTCCTCCGCACGAGGCTGCCGCGAGCAAGGCCGCCAGAATGGCGACCCCGAGGAAAGACCTGCACATCATGGCGGTCTCCTTTCTCGAGAGCCGCCATCGTAGGAGCGGTCGGGATCCGAGGTCAACCACCAGGCTCGATCCGTCCTCGGTCCTCAGTCCTCGTCGCCGTCCTGGCCGATGGCCTCGACGGGACAACCCTCCATGGCTTCGAGGCACGACTGCCGGCTGCTCTCGTCCGTCGGTTGCCTGTGCACGAAGGAATAGCCCTTGTCGTCGTTTCGCGAGAAGCACTCGGGCGCCGTCTCGCGGCACGCGTCGCAGTCGATGCACTGATCGTCGACGTAGTAACGCCCCGGGGCGTTGTCGGGCAGACGGCAGTCCTTCTCGGCCATGGCGGGTGCTCCTGGGAGACGGGGCAAGGTACCCAGGGGTCGTGGCGGGGCCAACCGATGCCGGGCCCCGGCCTCGGGCCGGACCCCGGCTCAGGCCTTCAGGACCTCGTCGAACAGGGCCCGCTGGATGTGGAGACGGTTGGCGGCCTGCGGGATGACGCGGCTGTAGGGCGCGTCGACCACCTCGTCGTCCGCCTCGACGTTGCGGCGGATGGGCATGGCGTGGAGGAACCGTCCCTCGTGGCTCGTCGCCATGAGGTCCTTCGTGATCCGCCAGTCGCGGTGCCGGCGCCTGAGGTCGCGCTCGTCGTCCGGGCGGCCGTGGTAGAGGGTGGAACCCCACGAGGCCGCGTAGACGACGTCGGCGCCCTCGATGCCGGCGCGCGGATCGTCGGCCCACCTCACGGCGCGGCCCTCGTCCGCGGCACAGAGCTCCATCGTCTCGCGAACGTCGTGATCGAGCTCGTATCCCTCGGGGTGGCAGACCGTCACGTCCATGCCGAGCTT
>JAUXCH010000152.1 GCA_030618975.1 Planctomycetia bacterium | reverse complement strand
GGTGCGATCGGTCCACGCGACACCCGCGACGTCGAGGTGCGCCCAAGGCACCGTTCCGACGAACTTCTCCAGGAAGGCCGCCGCCGTGATCGTGCCGCCGCCCGGCGGCGAGCCGAGATTGCTGACGTCTGCGTAGGGACTCTTCACCTGCTTGCGGTATCCCTCGTTCAGGGGCAGGCGCCACGCGGGATCGCCCGCCGTCTCGCCGGCTTCGACCACCCGGGCGGCCAGCCGGTCGTCGTTGCTCACGAGCCCTGCGAACTGGTCGCCGAGTGCCACCACGCAGGCCCCGGTCAGTGTCGCGAGGTCGAGCACCGCCTTGGGCCTTGGACGCATCTTCGACGTGGCGTACGCCAACGCGTCCGCCAGGATGAGGCGCCCTTCGGCGTCGGTGTTCCGCACCTCGATCGTGACCCCGTTCATCGCCTTCAAGATGTCGCCGGGCTTGTACGCCCCGCCGTCCGGGAGGTTCTCCGAGGCGGGCACCAGGCCTACGACACGTACGGGCACGCGAAGTTGCGCGACGGCCTGCATGGTGCCGAGCACGGCGGCGCCGCCGCACATGTCGAACTTCATGTCCTCCATCTTCGCGCCCGGCTTGATGGAGATCCCCCCGGAGTCGAACGTGAGACCCTTTCCCACGAGCGCGACGGTGTCGACCTTCCTGCGCACCCCGGGCTCGTAGGTCAGGACGATGAGCTTCGCAGGTTCCAGGCTGCCCTGGCTCACCCCGAGGAGCGCACCCATGCCGAAGCGGCGCATGTCCTCTTCCTCGAAGATCCTGAGCTTCAAGCCCTGTTCGTCCGCGATGCGCCGCGCGGTATCGGCGAGGTAGGTCGGGGTCGCGACGTTGCCGGGCTGGTTGCCCAGGTCGCGCGCCACGCAGACCCCATCTCCCACCGCGCGTCCGGCTGCGACCCCCTTCTCGACGCGCGCGCGCTCGCCGCGCGGCGCGAGGACGGTCAGCGCGTCGATGTCGGTCTTCGACTTCTTCGTCTTGTGCTCTTCGAACCGGTAGAGCCCGGTGACGGCGCCTTCGGTCACGGCCTGCGCCGCACGATCGGCGCGCAGCCACGCCTTCGGGCCCGAGGGCACGAGTACGGAGACCGAACGGGCACCTCCCTTGCGTGCGGCCCTCAGCCCCGCCGACGCCCGCCGACGGAGGGTCTCGGGGCTCGCCTTGCCGATCGGCCCCAGGCCCGCGACCACGAGGATGCGAATCCGCTCGGATGAGGCCGCGTGGAGCACGCACACCTCGTCCGCCGCGGCCGTGAACGTCCCTGCCTCACGGAGGGCGGCGTACGAGCCGGCGAAGACCTTGCCCGCCGCCGCCACGGTGCGCCGGTCGTCGTCGCCCGCGAACAGGAGCAGTACCACCGCGTCGTCGCCGTGGCGACCGAGCGGCGTGGAACACACACTGATGTCCATGAGCGTCGTTTCTCCTCCTCGTGCGGGCAGAGGGATCAGGCCCGCTTCTCGTAGCCCAGATCCTCGAGGATCTGCAGGATGTCGCCCGCGGAGGGGAACCGGTTGCCCGAGGATTCCCGGAACCGGTTGACCGCGTTCACGAACTCCAGTACGTCCGGCGACATGTCGTACTGGTTGAGGCTCCGCGCCGGACGGCTCCCCTGCCGCCGGTCCTGCCCCGAACGCCGCTCCTCGGCCCGGTCCTTGCGTCCCACCCGACGGTCCTGGCCCGACCTCCGGTCCGGGTTCGTCCGCCGGTCCATGATCGGGAGCTCGTCGGGCACGCTCGGGGGGGGCGGAACGACCGTCATGAAGCGCAGAGCCTACGGGGCTCCGCGTCCGCCCTCAACCCGCGAAACCCCCACCTTCACGGATGGCGAAGACGGACGGTCACCGGGAGGACGGCACCGTCGACGACCTCGTAGGTCTCTTCGAACGCGGAACCGTCGTCCGCACGGGCCCGCACGGTCACAAGTCCCGGCTCGACCTGGACTTCCAGCTTTCGGAAGAGCGTCAGCGGGCGAAACGCCCCGTCGCCTGCCCGGAAGCTCAGGTGGACCGTGACCGTCGCCGGCCGGCCGTTCGCATCCAGGATGTCGGTGATCCTGAGCGTCGCGGGACGACGCAGGAGGACGTCGCCGACGTCCGTCACCCGGTCGACCGCGACCGTGAACTCCTCGGACCGCGCCGGCAGGTACCCCGGTGCCGTCACCTCGGCCACGTAGCGGCCGGGCACGATGCTCTCCGCGTCGAGTCGCCCGCCGCGGGTGACGAACTGCCCCAGCTTCCGCTCGGCTCCCTCGGCTCCCAGGCTCACCAGGGCCACCATCGCGGGATCGACCTCGCGGTCGCCCGGCTCCCAGACGCGCAGTGTGAACGCGCCGCCGCCGCCGACCTCGAAGCTCACCCGGACGGTCTCGAGGCTGGTCACTTCGATCTCCTGTGGCTGCGAGCTCTTGCCCGCCACCTGGATCCACGCGTTCCAGCGTCCCGGGCGCACGCCGCGCAGGGTGAAGCTCTGGTCCGTATCGAGCGGGGCCCGCTCGCGGACGTGTCGTGTGCCGCCAGGCGTGTCCTCCGGTGCCTCGAGCACGAGCGTGACTCTCTCGCCGAAGGGACGCTTCTCCAAGCCGATCACCGTTCCGTGGATCGCGCCGCGGTTCTTCACCCCCAGCTCGAGGTTCTGTGCCCCTTCCGGAATGAGGGGAATGTCCTCGCGCCCGAACGCCGGGTGCTGGAGCGTCACCGTGTACGGGCCGTAGGAGAGGCCGCCGACCTTGAACGAGCCGTCGCGCCTCGTCCTCGCACGCCGAGGTTTCACGCGATACCACCAGTGCTGCGCGTACTGGGCGACGTGTTCGACGGAGACGAGCACGTCGGGTACGCCGCGGTTGTTCTCGTCGACCACGCGCCCCGAGATCGACTTGCCCTTCTGCATGCGGAAGGTGCGCTCGACCGTCTGGCCGGGTTTCACGACGGTGCGCTCGACCGTGTTGCGATCCGTCCGGTCGTGCTCCGTCCACTGGTAGTCCGCGTGCGTGACGACGAACTCCAGTTGCGTCTCGTCCCCGACGGGCCCGAACTGGAAGCGCCCCTTCTCGTCCGTCCAGACGCGAATCGACTCGTCCCCTTCCCACTTCGCGCCCCATACGGTCGGGCCGAGCTCCTTCGCGACCCAGCGCTGGGCCGTGGCGAAGAAGCTTGGCTTGTAGGCAGGCTCGCGTCCGCGCACCGTCGAGCCGACCTCGCCGGGCATCGGGTCGGTTCGCTGCTGGAGGTAGATGGCCACGTTCGCATAGGCGACGGGCCGGCCGGTGTCGGCGTCGACGACGTGCCCCACGAACTTCCCTGCGGGGAGCAGGGCGATCTCGAGGCCCTCCTGCGGACCCTCGACGCCCACGAGGCGTGGCACGTATCCGACGTGCAAGGCGCACACGATCCGGATCGCGCTGTCCGGGTCCGCGGCGACGCGGAACCGCCCGCCCGCATCCGTCCTCACCCGCGCAGCCGTGCGGAATCCCACGACGGGGAGCATCGCCGGATCGAAGGTCTCCATGTCGACAGGAGGCCGGGCGAAGTCCGCGTCACCCGCGTCGTAGGCCACGAGGAGGATCGTCGCGCTCGGGATGGGCCTGGCTTCCTCGTCGACGACGCGACCGGCGAAGATCCCGCCCTTCGGCAGCTCCATGCGGCGGGTGGGAACGGGTGCGAGGGCCCCCCGCTCGGGCAGGGCCTCCTCGATCTCGATCGGCTCCGGTCCGCCCTGTCCCAGCACCACGAGCAGGATCGCGGCGACGGCGCCGAGGATCGCGAGGAAGGCGAAGGCTGCGTGGAGGGGCTTCATGGGGGGCCTCGCGTGCGATACGGCTCGTGCGCGTCCGCACGAGGTGCGGGGCGCGCACGCCCCGTGCCAAAAGCCCTGGACGCTACGTGGACGTCCCGGAGGAGAGGTCGTAGGGGGCGAGGTCCGCCTCCTTGAACGCGCCGCTCGTCTCCAGCCGGTAGGAGTCCTCGTCCTCGTGGTGCGTCGAGAACTCGATGATCTCGCTGTCCTCGAGGCCCCAGAAGCGGTGCCGTGCACCGGGCGCCACGTGGTGGTGGTCGCCGGGCGTCAGCACCCGGACCTCGCCGTCGCACTCGAGCAGCACGCGCCCCCCGATCACGTAGAAGACCTCGTCCTTGACCTCGTGGAAGTGGAGCGAGCACCGGAAGCCCTTTCGCAGGACGAGCTTCTTTCCGCAGTACTCACGGTTGACGATCCAGTGCTCCTCGCCCCAGATCTTCTCCACGCGGTGCGTGTGGGTACCCAGGTTCTCGTCGTTCGCGCTCATGGTGCGCCATGCTCCGCCGGACGTCAGGGAATGTCCAACCGGGCGCCGCCTCACGCCGTCCGGATCAAGTTTTCGACGAGCGCCGGGAAGGACATCCCGATCTCCCGGGCGGCCCTGGGGACCAGGCTCTGCTCCGTCATGCCGGGGAGGGTATTCACCTCCAGCACCTGGAGCACGCCTTGCTCGTCGAGGATCAGATCCGTGCGGGACAGTCCTTCGAGACCCAGGACCTCGTGCACCGCGAGGCCGATTCTCCGGGCCTCCTGCTCGACGGCTTCGGGGATGGGCGCCGGGCACAGCTCCTCGGCCCCGTCGGTCGCGTATTTCTCGTGGTAGTCGAAGCTGCGGGCCTTGCGTGGCCGGATCTCGACGATCGGCAGGGCGATCGGCTCCCCGCGCTCGCGGTCGTGGATTACGGCGGACGTGAGCTCCCGACCCGGGACGTACGCCTCGACCATGAGGCGCGTGGCCGGCGGGACGAGTTCCTCGATGGCCACGGCGACCTCGCGTGCGTCGTCTGCGATCCGCACCTCGAGGCTGGAGCCGCCGAGCGGGTCCTTCAGGACCAGCGGCGCGCCGTGCTCCGCCACGAGGTCCTCCGCGCGATCCCCCAGCCCCCTGTGGATCTCCTCGGTCGCGAGCTCCTCGAACGGCGGCGTGGCGAAGCCGTGGTAGGCGAGGATCTCCTTCGTGTGCACCTTGTCCATGGCGATGGCGCTGGCGGCGCTGCCGCTTCCGACGAACGCGATCCCCGCAGCGGCCATGCACGCCTGGAGGGTCCCGTCCTCCCCGAAGCGGCCGTGCAGGATGGGCACGACGACGTCGACCGGCCACTCGGCCAGCGCCAGGATCGCAGGCAGCGTGCCCCGGATCCGCTTCCATCCGTCGAGGCGGTGAGGATCGAAGCTCGGGACGCCGCGCGCGACCTGGCCGCGGGGCGGGACGAACCACCCGCCGTCCCTCGCGATGACCACGGGCCTGACCTCGAACCGCGTGGGATCGAGCGCCTCCACGACCTTGAGGCCGCCGCTCAGCGAGACCTCGTGCTCGCTGCTCGGCCCCCCCATCAGCACCGCGACGCGCAGCCTGTCCCCGCGACCGATCCTCCGAGTACGTGACGGCATCCCTGGCTCCTGGAACCCCAGTATAGGGCACGAGAATCTGGATTGCCCTACGAGCGATGGGGGGCGGCGGTCAGGCGGGGGGCGCGCGCTCCATGTCGAGCGGCGACAGGGCGACGGGGTCGGGCGGTTCCCGACCCGCCGCCTCGTACCAACGACGTGCCTCCGCGGCCACGAGCGCACGCGCGGTCTCGGGGCTGTCGACGCCCTCGGCGTTCTTCACGGGGGCGAACTCCCGCTCGCGGGCGACCTCGTGGACCTCCACGCGCTCCGCCTCCGGGATGACGTCGAAGATGAACTGCTCGAGCTTGTAGGCGTTCGGCGCCTCGGGGCGGATCGTCCTCCCGTCCTCTGCCAGGTACGGGACCTTCTTGAACGCACGGTGGTACGGCAGGGCGTAGCCACCGTCGAAGAGGCGCTTCAGCCACTGCACGCCGAAGCCGTGGAGCGCGATGGAGCCCATCGTGAGCTCCTCCGGCATGCGACCTCCCGGAAACTCGCTGTACTCCACGATCAGGTGCGAACCCTGCACGGTCCGCGCGTAGAGGCCCACCTTCTCGTCCGGGAGGCGCTTCACCGCCTTGCCCACCACCTGGGCGCGTCGCTCGACCATCCACCCCAGCATGACGGGGTCCAGAGGCAAGGCGAGCGGGTTGTCGACCTGGTAGGTGGTGAGCACGTCCACCCCCCGGTCCGCCAGCTCGTCGAGCAGTCCCGAACGGACGAGCGCGCCCAGCGCTCCCCCGTGCCCGTCGGGCGCCATCGCCAGCCGCCCCGGCTTCCCGATCACCGCGCGGCCCTCGGCGTCCAGGGCGGGCAGGCGCCGCTGGCAGAGGAACCGCACCTGCCCCCCGTCGAGGCCCCAGGCCGCCTGCCCGCGCTCGAACGCGGCCCGCGTCGCCGCCTCCGTCCCCTCGCTCACGAGGACGATCAGCTCCACGGGGTGCCCGGCCCTGCGGCTCGCGGCACCGACGCGTTCGGCCTGGATGGCGTACAGCGACCGGTCCTCGCCCGGCCCGAGGACGTACTCGCCCTTCGGTCCGTCGAAGCCGAGCCGCGATCCCTGGCCGCCCGCGAGGAGGAGCGTCGCCACGCGACCGCCGGCGATCAGGCCCTCCCCCAGCTTCGCGAGCCGGCCCCGGAGGCCGCCCTCGGAGTCCTGCCGGCGGAGCGTCAGCACCCGGGGCGGACGGAGGACGGGGGTCGTGCCCCGGTCGGGCGCGGAGAACGCCTTCCGGAGCTCGTCCCACGGCTGCTCGAGCGCCTTGCGAACGAAGGACTCGGCGACGTCCGGCGCCAGCGTCCGAGCGTGCTCGACGAGATGCGCCTGGCCGCACGTCTCCAAACGACGGACGACCTCGGGGTCCAGGGGCTTCGTCATGAGCGCTGGGTGCGACGCTAGCCGTCGAAGCGGCCGAAGATGATCGAGACGTTGTGTCCGCCGAAGCCCAGGCAGTTCGAGATCGCAACCTTGACCGAGGCCTCACGGGCCGTGTTCGGCACGTAGTCGAGGTCGCAGGCGGGATCCGGGTCCTCCTGGTTGATCGTGGGGTGGATCACGCGATCGCGAATCGTCAGCACCGTGAAGACGCCTTCGACCCCTCCCGCGCCGCCCAGGAGATGGCCCAGCATCGACTTGGAGGACGAGATGGGGAGCTTGCGCACGAGGTCGCCGAAGGCGCTCTTCAGCGCCTCGGTCTCCGCCACGTCGTTCAGCTGCGTGGAGGTGCCGTGGGCGTTGACGTAGTCCACGTCCTCGGGATTCAAGCCCGCGTCCTTCATCGCCAGACGCATCGCCCGCGCCGGCCCCGGTCCTCCGGGGGCGGGTGCCGTGATGTGGTGCGCGTCGGCCGACATGCCGGAGCCCAGCACCTCGGCGTAGATCTTCGCACCCCGCTTCTTCGCGTGCTCCAGCTCCTCGAAGAGGAGGACACCCGCGCCCTCCCCCATCACGAAGCCGTCGCGCAGGCGGTCGAACGGACGACTCGCCCTCTCGGGTTCGTCGTTCCGCCTCGACATGGCCCGCATCGAGTTGAAGCCGGCCATGCCCATCGACGTGATCGTGGCTTCCGCGCCACCCGTGTAGCACACGTCGCACTCGTCCCACCGGATGCTCCGCTGGGCCAGCGCCATGGCGTGGTTGCTCGACGCGCAGGCCGAGGCGGTGATGAAGTTCGGCCCCTGGAGGTTGAACCGGATGCTCATGTGGCCGGCGATGGCATTCGCCATCATCCGGGGGACGAAGTAGGGGCTCACGCGCTGCGGCCCCTTCTCCAGGATCGTGGTGTGCGTCCGCTCGATGCTGTCGAGGCCGCCGATCCCCGTGCCCATGATGGCCCCGGAGCGCTCGGGATCGAACCCGTGGCCGTTCTCGAGCCCCGCATCGGCGCAGGCTTCGAAAGCCGCGGCCATGCCGTACTGGGTCATGAGATCGAGCTTCTTCAGCTCGAGCTTCGAGAACCACTTGGTGGGGTCGAAACCCTTCAGCTCCGCCGCGATCTCACACGGCATGTCCAGCCGCTTCGCATCGAAGCGCGTGATGTAGCCCACGCCGCTGCGGCCCGCCACGACGGCCTCCCACGAGGTCTTCGCGTCGAGGCCGCAGGGGTTGACCGTCCCGACTCCGGTGACGACGACTCGACGAGTCATCGAGGGGTCAGTCCTTCTTCTTGTTGTGCTCTTCGATGTACCCGATCGCGTCGCCGACCGTCTTGATCTTCTCGGCCGCGTCGTCGGGAATGCTGAGGTCGAACTCGTCCTCGAGCTCCATGACCAACTCGACGGTATCGAGGCTGTCGGCGCCCAGGTCGTTGATGAACGAGGTCTCCTCGCTCACCTTCTCCTTGCTCTGGCCCATCTGCTCACAGATGATCTCGATGACGCGGTCCCTGATACTGGTGCCCACGTTCCCTCCTGTCTTGATCGGGTCTGTCCCGGCGTCTCCCGGGCCCTGGTCTTGCGCGTTGCGCATGTTGTCCTACATGACCATGCCGCCGTCCACCGTAATCACCTGTCCGGTCACATAACCGGCCTCGGCCGAGGCCAGGAAGGCCACGACTCCTGCGATGTCGGCGACGTCCCCCAGGCGGCCCAGGGGGATGCGGCTCGAAAGTTCGGCCACGGCCTTCTCGGGAAGCGCCGCGGTCATGTCGGTTTGGATGAAGCCGGGAGCCACCGCATTCGCGGTCACGCCCCTGGGCGCCAGCTCGCGGGCCACGGCCTTGGTGAAGGCCAGGATCCCGCCCTTGCTGGCGGCGTAGTTCGCCTGGCCGGCGTTGCCCATCAGGCCCACGACGGAAGCGATGTTGATCAGCCGGCCCCGCTTGCTCTTCATGAGGCGGCGAACGGCGGCCCGGGTCACGAAGAAGGTCCCGGACAGGTTGACCGACAGGACCGAGTTCCAGTCTTCGTCGGACAACCGCATGACGAGGCCGTCGCGGGTGATCCCGGCGTTGTTCACGACGACGTCGAGGCCCCCGCCGAGCTCCACGGCGGCATTCACCGCGGCCTCGGCACCCTCCTTCGTGGCGATGTTCGCGGATACGAACCGGCAGCGCTCGGGCACGCCCGTCGTCTCGAGGGTCTCGGCGGCAGCCTCCTCGTTCAGGTCCGCGAAGACGACCGTGGCGCCTCG
>JAUXCH010000805.1 GCA_030618975.1 Planctomycetia bacterium | reverse complement strand
CGGCCCCGACAGGTGCCGTTGGATCTCCGCCAGTTCCTGCTCGAGCGCGTGGGGCAGACGCGCCTCCAGGAACCGGCTGATGATCTCGGCGTCGGGGCGTGAGCGCGGAATCACGTCCTGGAGGGCGTTCTCCTCGATGAACTGGTCGAAGTAGTCGGTGGCGAGCAGCACCGTCCTCGGAACGCCAACCTCCATCCCCGGGAATCGATCCGCGATGCCCTGGGCCAGCATGAACCGCACGAACCCGATCCCGCGCCCTTTGCCGCCGATCGACCCGGTGCCCAGGCGGATCAGCTCCGGTGGCGAGTCGGTCCTTCCGGCAGAGAAGTCGGCGATCACCCCGTCCTGCTCCTGGAGGCGCGCCTCGCGGAGCGCTGACACCAGCTTCTGCCGCGCGGCCTCGATGCCGCCGAGCTCCTCGATCTTCCAGGCGCGGACCCGCTTGGCGAGATCGAACATCGAACGCGCCATCAGCCAGAGCGAGATGTGTCGCCGCGACGCGTGGTACTCGAGCGATTCCGGCGGCACGGTCTGCAGCACCCGCTCCATCTCGAACATGCTGGCAGCGCGAGCCACCTCCGACCCACCGGGCATGCGGAAGACGAAGTCGCCGAAGCCGAGGTTCGTGACCATGAAGCTGCGGATCTGCCGCAGCACGCTGTCGTCCTTGTGGAGGTAGAGCACGTCCAGCGTTGCTGCGCGGCCCTCGTCCGGCTCCGCGGTCTGCAGCAGGATCGGGATTGCATCGTCGCTGTCCCGGATCATGCGTACCAGCTCGAGCCCGGCGGACGCGTCTTCGTCGCCCCGCCTGGGGAGCCTCCGGTCGGCGATGACCGCCAGCAACTGGTTACGGAACCGTTGACAGAAGCCCTCCGCCTCCTCGTAGGTGCGGGCGAGCAGCAGCTTCGGCCGGGCGCGCATCCGCACCAGCCGTTGGAGGTCGTTGAGTCCCTCCGCGGTCAGAGACTGCGACTGCGCCATCAGCTCGGAGTAGAGCACGCTCAACAGGTGAGAGTAGCGCCGGACCGAATCCTCCACGACGATCATCACCCGTACGTCCCCGACGCGGGTGTCGTGGGCCACATTCATGCGGTCCTCCACCTGCTTGATGATCGCGACCAGGATGTGGGAGTCCCCGGTCCAGAGGAAGACGAGGTCGACGGCTGTGGAATCCGGCGTTGAAGGCCACCGTTTCAGGTCGGCCTCGGCGAGGGCGAGCAGGACGACGGGCATGCGCGGGTCGAGGGCCTTGACGCTGCGCCCGAACGCGGTCACGTCCATGTCCTCGAGGCGGACCATCGTCAGCACCAGGTCGAAGTTCCGCTCGGAGAGCAGCTTGAGGGCCGTCGCTCCGCTGGGGGCGTGCTTGATCCGCGGCGTGGCGGAGAGGGTGAGGTCGGAATAGGCGGTGAAGATGCGTTCGGACAGGCGCCCGTCCTCCTCGAGGATGAAGAAGTCGTAGGGCGAGGAGACGAGCAGGACCTCCCGCACGCGGAAGGGCATCAGGTCGTGCGATCGGAGCCACAACGGCTCTGATCCGGTCGTCCGCGAGGTCGTCATGGCTATGCCCCGGCAGCGGCAACTGAGGGTCGACCGGCCGCAGCTGTTAGCTACACTATCCCCTGGTCGACCATCGCGTCGGCGACCTTGACGAAGGCCGCCGTGTTCGCGCCCCTGACGTAGTCGACGAAGTCTCCATCCCGTCCGAACTCCACGCAGATCGCGTGGATGTCCTTCATGATGCCCTGCAGTCGAGCGTCCACCTCTTCCCGGGTCCAGGAGATCAGCATCGCGTTCTGCGCCATCTCCAGCCCAGACGTGGCCACCCCGCCGGCGTTCGCCGCCTTCCCCGGCCCGTAGAGGATCTTCGCCTCCAGGAAGTGATCCACCGCCTTGGGGGTGCTCGGCATGTTCGCGCCCTCGCTGACGCAGACACAGCCGTTCTGCACCAGATCTTTGGCGTTCTGCTCGTCGAGCTCGTTCTGGACGGCGCTCGGAAAGGCGACGTCACACTTGACCCCCCAGGGACGCTTGCCCTCGAGGTAGGTGACCCCCTTGAACTGCTCGGTGTACTCCCGGATCCGTCCCCGCCGGGAGTTCTTCAGCTGAAGAACCCAGGCGAGCTTCTCGGGGTCGATGCCCTCCGGGTCGACGATGGTGCCGCTGGTGTCAGAGAGCGTCACGACCTTGGCCCCCAGCTGTGTCGCCTTCTCGACGGTGTACTGGGCGACATTGCCGGAGCCCGATACCGTCGCCGTCTTCCCTTTCAGGCTGTCGCCGCGGGTGGCGAGCATCTCCTGGGCGAAGTAGACCGCGCCGTAGCCGGTGGACTCCGGGCGGATCAATGAGCCGCCCCAGTTGATGCCCTTGCCGGTCAGCACGCCGGTGAACTCGTTGGTGAGCTTCTTGTACTGCCCGAACAGGAATCCGATCTCCCGTGCGCCCACTCCCATGTCCCCGGCGGGGATATCGGACTGCGGCCCCAGGTGGTGGCCAGCAACGACGTGCGCTTTCTGTATAGCAACGAGTTCGAGGCCCACGAGGCGCGAGTCTGCATCCACGACGGCCGCACCCTGGACGACCCGCGGCG
>JAUXCH010000151.1 GCA_030618975.1 Planctomycetia bacterium | reverse complement strand
GCGGAACGACGATGTTCCGCGGCGAGAAGGCCACGCAGTGGGAGGGGGGCTTCCGGGTGCCTTGCGCTATCCGCTGGCCGAGCGTCATCAAGCCTGGCACGCTCATCAACGACATCTGCGCACACGAAGACATGCTGCCCACGATTCTCGCCGCGGTGGGTGAGTCCGGCGTGAAGGAAGAGCTCCTGAAGGGCAAGTCGGTCGGCGACAGGACCTACAAGGTGCATCTCGACGGCTACAACCTGCTGCCCGCGCTCAAGGGAGAAGAGACCGAGTGGCCGCGCCACGAGTTCATCTACTGGACCGACGACGGCAGCGTCGCAGCCCTCCGCTACAACAACTGGAAGGCCACCTTCCTGAAGCAGAACGCCGTCGGCATCGCCGTTTGGCGGTCACCGTTCGAGCAACTGCGGGCGCCGCTCCTCGTCAACCTGCGCAGTGATCCCTTCGAGCGTGCCCAGGACGAGAGCATTGGCTACGATCACTGGTGGGGGCAGCACATGTTCATGATCGCGCCTGCGTCGGCCTATGTCGGCCAATGGCTCCAGAGCTTCCGCGAGTTCCCGCCGCGCCAGAAGCCCGGCAGCTTCAACCTCAACAACGTGATGGAGGCCATCACCCGAGGTGCCGGCGACAAGTGAGCGGAGCGTAGATCAGCTTCTCCTGTCGTGCACACCGCGGGCCGCTCCACGAGGAGCGGCCCGCGAGTTTGTTGTGGAGCGGCGCATGGAGCCGTGCGGAGTGCTGCGACACTCGGGCGATTCCCGACGAGTACTCGACGCGGCAGGTAGGAGCCATGCCTGCATGAGCTCATCGCTTCCCAGCGGACGTCTTCTGCCGCTGCAGGCGCGGTGGCACGACCTCTGGAATGGCAGCATCCTCGTCCGCTTCATCGGGCGCTGGCCGGCTCGACGCCGTCACGAGTGCAGGCCGCTACACCGGGCACAGCGGTTCTGACTCGGTGCCGGTTCCCTGTCCCGCTGCCGGAAGTGTCGAGAGGGGATCGCCCGGTGGCTCACCGAGATGGACGGGGGATTGAACTCCCCACACGCGATCAGGCGTCTGCGGCCGGTGTCACGGGTCGCTGGGCCCATGCTGGAAGGTGGAGATCGACACCCGGCCCGGGCCGCGGGATCGCATGCCACCGAATCACCGCACGCGGTACGATGGGTAGCCCACGCGGGGAGGGCCGATGACGCGACGTGTGCTGTGGTGCGGCTGGGCGCTTGGCCTGGTCCTTCTGCTGGGTCCATCGAACGCCGCGGCTCAGGATCCCAACATCGGGGACGTGGTCCTGCGCCGGCACATGGACATCCCCGGCACCGTGCAGTGGCTGGCGGACGAGGCGGATCGGATCGAGGCGGGCCAGGTGCTCCTCGTGTTCGACGCGGCGACGTTCGCGCCCCCTCCCGGCCTCACCGAGTACACGAACCGGTACGCCTTCTTCGACGACCTCCCGGCGTGGCTGGACGCGCTGGCGCCCTGGGCCGCGCGCTTCGAGGGGTCGATCCGCGCCACCTCCTCCCTGGCGCCGGCGACGCACGACTTGAAGGAGAACGGGTGGCGGGAACGTGTCGACGCGCTCGTGCGCCGACCGTGGTGGGACATGGCCGAGGTACGGCAGCTCGAGCCCGCTCTCAACTGGATGAAGCGCCTGCTCGTGCGCAGCGAGAGCGCCATGCGCGCCTGCGGCGCGCGCGGGCCTCGGATGGTCGTGCTCGTATCCGGCGAGATCACGCCGGAGCGGTGGCTTCCGGTCGGGGGCGGAGACGGTCACCAGTCCGCGTGGCGTACGAAGTTGCTGCCGATCGGCAAGTACTGGGACGACGCGAAGGTCGCGGCGTACGTGCGCAAGAAGAGCGGCCGCCTCTACGTGGTGGCGCCGGAGGTTCGCTTCGGTGACTTCGAGCCCATCAAGGAGTTGCCGGACCTGCCGTGGGCGTCGCGCCCCCAGGTCCCGTTCCCGTACGGACAGCGCGTCCGTGACCTCGTGGACGGGCTGAGTTCTCGCGGACGCCGACCCGATCGGGAGCAGTCGCTCCGCGATCGGCTGGAGAAGATGTTCGAGGACGTCTACCCCGACCCCGAAGAGCGTCGACGGCACGTCGAGGAGATGCTCGAGAGGATCCGGAACCGCACGCCCACGCTCCCGCCCGGCTCGGGGGAAGGGGGCGAGGGTCCCAGGCGTCCCGTCATCGTTCCGAGCCACACGTCGAGCCAGCGGTTCTGCTCGACGACGCCCATCTGGTTCGACCTCGTCGGGGATCGCTACCTGCAGACGAACCACGCGCCGTCGGGCTACGGGTATTGGCCTTTCGTCCGCGCTTGCGCCGCGACGTCCGGGAAGTACGTCTTCTACCCGTTCCCCGCGTCGCCGTGGCTCGACCGGTGCCCGGCGGATCACGCGTTGCTGAATCGCCTGGCGCCGGAGCCGATCCCCCTGAGCCGGTACGTCAAGCGCCGCAAGGGCGACTTCGCGCTGGACGCGATCTGCAAGGCCATGGACGAGCTGGTGGAGGTCACTCCGTGGGGCGACGCTCTGCCCATCCACCGCGCCGCGTCGGGCTGGTCGGCTCTGCGGCGAGCGTCCCCCCTGCGCATGCAGTCGGACTGGTTCCTGCGGCAGCGACCCTTCGACTACGCGCTGTGGGGATCCGAACACGGGATCGAACGCCTGGGAGAGCACCTGAAGCGCGAGGCGTTGCCCGCGTACGACGAGGCGCTCCGGGATCTGGACGCAGCGCTCGCGAAGATCGCCGCGGGGAAGGGCGGCACGTGCCATCCGAGGTCGATCGCCCACCTGAGATTGACGAGGTTCTGGACGTCCATGAGCGCCTTCCACCTCGAAGCGCTGGCCCATTACGCGCTGGAGATCGACCGGCACGTCCCCGAGGCCATGCAGGGACACGTGGACAACCTCTTCGTCACCTACGTCCCGACCATCCGGCTGAGCGACTGTCTGGAGGCCTACGACGGTCGGGTCCTGTTGGAGGAGGACGAGGCGAAGTACGGACCCTGCATCCGGACCGACTCACCCTGCTATCAGGGCAACATCCTCGACATCCCGGGCGACGATCCGAACTTCCGCGCGCGGCGGTCGATCGACAGCGTCCTTCGGAACCTGGACCCACGCCTGAAGGAGCGGGCCCGGGACATGATCGAGGCCGCGCGAGGCGTCATGGCCACCTACGCTCGCACCGGCTGGGGATGGACCACCTACTACAGCGAGGCGTACACGTTCATCTTCCACCCCGTCGAGGTCCCGAAGGGACACCGCCCCACACCGGGCGGCACGCAGCAGCCCGAACGCCCCACGACCCCGCGCGGGCCGTCGTCGGACGGGGGAGGCTCGACGCCCGGAGGGCCGACGACCGGCGGGTAGCTTTCGGCACGGCCCCTCATCGAGATCTGTCGTGCGTGCGCTCCCAAGGAGAAGTGGCAGGCCTGTGGCTCGGCATTCAAAGGTGCTTGTTGAACGCCTCGTATGCCTTCTCGAGCGCTTCGAACCCGACGACGTCGAGAGCCTCCGCGAGGGCCTTCTCGTCGTCCTTCGTCTCGCGCAAGACTACGATGTAGCGTTCGAAGAACGCGCGGCAACCCTTGTCCTTGGTGTTCTTGAGGAAGTAGACGAGGCCCCAGGCCTGGGCGTAGTTCAGGGACTCCTGCTTCCCGCCGCAGTAGAAGTCCCGGTACTCCATGGAGAGGAACTTCTCCATGGGGGTCACCCTGCAGGAGCGGATTCCCGCCTTCAGGGTAGTGAGGTAGTCCTGTGACTTCCTTCCATGATCGACGATCCGCTTGCTCTTGTACTTCGCCGTCTCGTAGTACGTGGCCAGCCCCTCGGAGAACCAGACGTGCTTGGGCTGATGGGCGAGATAGTAGGCTCCCACGTACTGGTGGTTCGCCTCGTGGTAGACCGCCTCGAAGGTGAGATTCTTGTTGGTGAGCGACATGTCCCAGAGGACGAGTTCCCTGGAACTCGGATCGTAGTACGCGCCCGCGGCGCCTAGGCCGGCGTCCCGCGCAAACGCACCGAACTGGCTCTCGGACTTGAAGAAGCGAACCACGAAGTCCTGCTTCGGCTCACGCTCCGCCCCGAACTCCTTCTGGTAGAAGCGCATGATCGCGTCGAGCCGAGCGCCGATCTCCTTCACCCGCTTCGCCTTGGTGTTGCTGAGGATGAAGTAGTACTTCGAGGAGAAGACCATCCACTTCCGATGCTTCCCCCACAGCGCGAAGAACTTCTTGGCCTCCTTGTATCGCTCCTGGAACACGCAGAACTTCGCGAGGCTCAGGCAGGCCTCACGGGCGGTCCCAGAAGCACACTCTCCGATCTCGCCGCTCCAGTTCTCGATCACCTCGGCGACCGATTCCTCGTTCGAGGATCGTGCGACCCTCTCCCTTGAGAACCGGTACTCCGATTCCGACGTGGCGACGGAGCCGTCGGGGTACGCCTTCAGCGTTCCCCTGTAGGTCCTTCCGTTCTCGAGAATGAGGAAATCGGCCTGGGCACCGTCTGCCAGGAAGACGATTGCCAGAGCGGCAAGGAGGGTGACGGATCCCGCCCGAAGGTGGGCAGCACACATGGCACTTCCTCCACGAACTCCTCCGCGGGTCTCCCCCCCGGGAGAGGCTCTCGCCGGGACCGTAGCAGGGGAGGGAGTCCCACACAATGGAAGTCCTCCTCGGCCCCACGGCGTCCAACTGTCCAACGGATCGCCAAGCGATGGTGGCAACGTGCCGGTTCTCGTCACGCAACGGGGGCAAGAGAAGAGAACCGTGAGGGTGTCAAGGCTCACGGTCCTTGGCCGCGAATCACCGAACCGATCCGCGTCTCCGCGGGTGCTTGGATGATTCCAGCACGTGGCCGGCCCTGCGCATGGAGCCGCAGGAAAACCACATCGTGGGAGAGGATCACGCGGCCCGTTTCCAGGGCACGTGTCCGATGCGATCCGTCAGCTGCCGCGGTGGCTCGCCTGACCGATTCGGAAGGGGCCGAGCGACTACGGACGGACTAATCCCGAATGACGTCCTTCCTGCGGGGAACGACCACGATTCCGGAGTCGGTGACGCGGTAGCGCTGGCGGTCCTTCTCGAGGTCGTGGCCGATCGTGTCGCCGGCGGGGATCACGTTCCACTTGTCGATGATGGCCCGCCGGATCTTCGCGCCTCGCTCGACTGCGACACCGTCCAGGACGATCGAGTCCTCGACGACGGCGTCCTCGTCCACGAAGACGCGATTGCCGAGGATCGACCGGCGGACCTTGCCCCCGGACACGATGACCCCGGGGCAAAGCAGGGACTCGAGGACCTCCGCGCGGCGGCCCCCTTCGTCCAGGACCGTCTTTGCCGGCGGTTGGTTGTGCCAGAGGGTGTAGATGGGCCAGCTCTCGTCGTAGAGGTTGAACTGGGGCTCGACGCGGCAGAGGTCCAAGTTGGCCTCGTAGTACGCGTCGAGCGTTCCCACGTCGCGCCAGTAGGGGGTTCCCTCGTCCCCCTCCGCCTGCCCCACGGCGCGGAAGTGATGGGCGTACACGTCGGAGTCCGCGATCATCCGGGGGATCACGTCGCCGCCGAAGTCGTGTGTGGAGTCCGAGCCGCGCGCCGCGTCCTCCTCGAGGTGCCGGACGAGCGCCTCCGTCTCGAAGAGGTAGATGCCCATCGAACCGAGGCACCACCCCGGCTCCCCGGGCAGCTCCTTCCCGCGCGGGGGCTTCTCCTCGAAGGAGAGGACGCGGTTTTGCTCGTCGGCCTCGAAGATCCCGAACCGCGAGCTCTCGTCGACGGGGATCTTCACGGCGCCGATCGTGACCGCGGCCCCGTGCTCGATGTGCTCCTCGAGCATCCGCCGGTAGTCCATCTTGTAGATGTGGTCTCCCGAGAGGATCAGGACCCGCTCGGGAGCCTCGTCTCGGATGCTGTCGATGTTGTGGTAGATGGCGTCGGCCGTGCCGGCGTACCAGCGTCCGGTGATGAGGTGGTGTGGGGCGCGGACACCGATGAACTGGAGCAACCGCCGCGGGAGGAAGTTCCACGCGAACCGGATGTGTTCCTCCAGGGAGAGCGCCTGGTACTGGGTCAGCACGTAGATGCGGCGCAGCCCGGAGTGGATGCAGTTGCTCAGCGTGAAGTCGATGATCCGGTAGGCGCCCCCGAAGGGAACGGCCGGTTTCGCGCGCCGTTCCGTGAGGGGTTTGAGCCGGCCCCCCACGCCCCCGGCGAGGATGAAGGTCAACGTGTTCTGCAGGTCGGCGGGCTGCATGGTCCTCCGGTCGTTCGGACTCCGTCTCGAAGGGCCCCAGCATGGCATCCCCGGGCCCGCGCGCACAAGGTCCGATTCCACACTGGATGCACGGCCCCGGGCCATGTGGAAGTACCATCCCGTCTCCCGGCATCACGGCCCGGCACCGACAGGCCGCCTTGGACCCCCATGAACCTCGAGACCCTTCCGTGGCTTCCCCAGGTCCCGACGTGTCCGCAGGGCACGGCGGAGGACCCGCGCCGCGAGGAGGGGGCGCCGGAGGCCGAGTGGCTGGAGACCGACGGGCTCGGCGGCTACGCCCTGTCGACGGTGAGCGGGACGCCGCACCGCCGCTACCACGGTCTGCTCACCGCGGTGCCCGAGGGTACGACGAAGCGCACCCTCTTCCTCGCGGGTCTGCTCGACCGGCTGGCCACCTCGTCCGGCGAGGCGACGCTCACGCGGCTCCGGCGACCGGGCGAGCCCCCGGTCGTGCCTCCCGACGGCTTCGGGGGGCTCTCGTGCGTGCCCTGGCCGCGCACCCTCTTCCGGCACGGCCGGCTCGAGCTGACCCGGGAGGTGCTGATGCCCGAGGGGCGCTCGGCCGTGCTCGTCCGCTACACGCTCGCGGGCGAGGCAGGCGCCGCCGCGAATCTCGTGCTCGAGCCCCTGCTCGCGTTTCGCGAGGCCGACGCGCTCACGTTCGAGAACGACGTCCTCCGTGAGCACGCCGAGCAGGTCGACGGGGGCCTCCGCTTTCGGCCGTACGACGCGCTGCCCGCGATGACGATCACCCTCACGCTCGACCCCGCCGACGGCGTCGCGCCGGCGGGTTGGCGTTACGAACCCGCCCCGCGCTGGCACCGTGGCGTCGAGTACGCCACGGACCTCGCGCGCGGCTACGACGGCCACGAGGACCTCTTCGCGCCCGGGGTCCTTCACGTGCGGCTGCGCTGCGGCGACGCCGTGACCCTGGCCGCGACGATCGATGGGGCGATCGGCGAGGCGAGCTCGCTCTTTCGTGCGGAGGCCGCGCGCCGCCGCGCCGCGTTGCCGGTCGAGCCGACCCTGGGCGAACGTTTCGGAGCAGCCGCGGATGCGTTCCTCTACCGCGGCCCGGGGGGGCGGCGGGGCGTCCTCGCCGGCTTCCCCTGGTTCGGCGAGTGGGGGCGGGACACCTTCATCGCCCTGCCGGGGCTGACGTTGGCACGGGGCGACGTCGAGGCCTGCGGCGAGATCCTCGGCGGCGCGCTCGCCTTCCTGCGGGACGGTCTGCTCCCGAACATCTTCGGCAGGAACCCCGAGGACTGCCACTACGGCAGCGCGGACGCCGCGCTCTGGTTCGCCCGTGCCGTGCTCCTCTACCAGCGGGCGGGTGGGGACGAGAAACGGGTGCGGAGAGACCTCGCGCCCGCCCTCGCCGCCATCGCCGAGGCCTACCGGGACGGCACCGCCTCGCGGCTCGTCGCGCTGGGCGTTCGCGCCGACGCCGTGGGGTTGCTCCACGTCGGGACGCCGGCCCGCAATCCGACGTGGATGGACGCGCAGACGCCGGCGGGCCCCGTCACGCCGCGATTCGGCCACCCCGTGGAGATCAACGCCCTCTGGTGCTCGCTGCTGGCCCACCTGGCCGAGCTCACGGGGGCAGACGTCTGGATCGAGGCGTCCGAGCGGGCCGCGGGGGCGTTCCTGGAGCGCTTCTGGCGCCAGGGGGAGGGTGTGCTGGTCGACGTCTGGCGCGAGGACGAACACGAACACGAACACGAACGCGAACACGAATGCGAACACGAATGCGAACGCGATCTCGCGATCCGGCCCAACATGGTCCTGGCCGCCGCCCTGGAGCTGAGCCCCCTCGATTGCGGGATGCGCGGCCGGGTGCTCGCCCGCGCTGAAGCGGACCTGCTCACGCCGTACGGCTTGCGCACGCTGGCGCCGTCGGACCCGGACTACCGGTCGCGCTACGGCGGCGGTCCCGAGGCCCGGGACGCGGCCTACCACCAGGGGACCGTCTGGCCCTGGCTCCTCGGGTTCTACTGCGAGGCGTCGCTGAGGGTCGACGCGAGCGAGGCGAACCGCGCCCGCCTCCGCCGGCTCTGGGAGCCGCTCGCCGAGGATCTCGGACGAGGAGGCCTCGGACACGTCTCCGAGGTCTACGATGGGGACGCGCCGCACCGTCGCGGCGGCACGTGCGCACAGGCTTGGAGCACGGCGGAGGCGATGCGGGCCCTGGCACTCCTGGACGGATCGCTCTCTCTCGGCGGGGACGCCACGTCATGACCGCCGTCGTCTTCTACTTCCAGGTGCACCAGCCCTACCGCCTGAAGCCCTTCAAGCCCGTCGACGTCGGGGGGCGGAAACGCTACTTCGACACGCCCGTGAACCGCGCCCTCGTGCGCCGCGTCGCGAAGCGTGGCTACCTGCCCATGAACGAGCTGCTGCTCGAGCTGATCGACGAGACCGACGGCCGCTTCCGCTGCGCGTTCTCGCTCTCGGGCACCGTGATCCAACAGATGCAGGACTGGGCCCCGAAGGCGCTCGACTCCTTCGTGCGTCTCGCCGACACCGGTTGCGTGGAGTTCCTCGCGGAGACGTCGCACCACAGCCTGGCGTTCGACGGGGACCCGGACGAGTTCCGCCTGCAGGTGGAGAATCACTGCGTCGTCGTCGAGGATCTCTTCGGGCGGCGGCCCACGGCATTTCGGAACACCGAGTTGGTCATCGACGAGCCGCTGGCGCGGTGGGTCGAGGACATGGGCTTCGACGTCCTGCTCGGGGAGGGCGCCGACGACCTGCTCGGGTGGCGGAGTCCGCAGTTCGTCTACCGCCCGCGAGGTTGTG
>JAUXCH010000295.1 GCA_030618975.1 Planctomycetia bacterium | reverse complement strand
GCGACGAAACCTACGTGTCGCCGACCATCCGGGACGAGGTCGCGCGGCTCATGGGCAAGCAGGCCTCCCCCAGGAGCCTCACGCCGCGCCAACGGGAGATCCTGACCTTGCTGGCCCGCGGCCTGGCCATGAAGCAGGTGGCGCTGGAGCTCGACATCACGCCCCGCACCGTCGCCTTCCACAAGTACCGCATCATGGAGCGATACGAGATCGACTCCTCGGCCGGCCTCGTGCGCCTCGCCATCCAGGAAGGCCTCGTCGCGCCTCCCTCCAAGCCCACGACCTCGCAGTAGCCCAGCAGGACCCACCACGCGCGTCCGGTGCGCCCGATGGCGGAGACGTGGGAGCACGGCGTGTGGCGTGTGGCGTGGCGTTACCCTGGACCCTGGGCGTCGCTCGTCCAGAGTTCGAACTCCCCGGATCCCCTCTTCCGGCATCCGCGCCCGTACATATAGGGACGGCGCGGCTTCGCTCGACCGGCTCTTTCGCCCCTGGCCGGCATCGTCACTCCGTCGAGAAGAACTCATTCCGCGTCGGCCACCGGCGAAGGAGCCCCATGCGCTGTACAGGCCAGATGCTCGGCGTACATTGGCGTCATTGAGGTCGGAGCCGACACGAGTCCGAAAGGAAGCATACATGGCAGCTCTGTTGATGGAATGGAACCCAGCAACTCTCGCTACCGGCATCAACTCAGTTGACCAGCAGCACCAGAAGCTGATCGACCTGATCAATCGTCTGCATGCAGCGATGCTCAAGGGCAGGTCAAGGGACGAGGCGCCCGCGATCTTGAATGATCTTGCCGATTACACCGTCATGCACTTCAAGCACGAAGAGGACATATTCGACAGAATCGGCTATGCGGACTCCGTGGCCCACAAGAAGCAGCACGCCGATCTCGTGGCACAGGTGGCCGATTTGCAGGACGACGCAAAGGCCGGCAAGCTTGCCGTCGGCATGGAGACCATGGAGTTTCTGAAGAGCTGGCTCACCGATCACATCCAAGGTGCTGACTTCAAGTACATCGACGCAATGAAGGCACACAACATCGCCTAGACGCAACCGAGATCATCCGGAGTCGGTCTTGCTGCTGGTCTTCTCGCACGCTGCCGACCGAGGGTGTGATCATGCTCGGCAAGCTTGCCGCCAGCCTGCGAGATGCGAGCGAGGGGAGGCAGTCGAGGCCCGGCTTGCGTGCAGCATCCTCAATCGGATGACCGCGCCCTGCGGGCCGGCGCCCAGGCGTTCCTGCTCAAGACCGACGGTGCGCGTGTGTTCGCCGAGGCCCTCGCAGCCGCGCTGCGCGACGAAACCTACGTGTCGCCGGCCATCCGGGACGAGGTCGAACGGCTCATGGCCAAGCAGGCCTCCCCTACGAGCCTCACGCCGCGCCAACGGGAGATCCTGGCCTTGCTGGCCCGAGGCCTGCCCATGAAGCAGGTGGCACGGGAACTCGACATCACGCCCCGCACCGTCGCCTTCCACAAGTACCGCATCATAGCGCGATTCGAGATCGACTCCTCGGCCGGCCTCGTGCGCCTCGCCATTCAGGACGGCCTCGTCGCGCCTCCCTCCAAGCCCACGACCTCGTAGTCCAGCCGTACCCACCACGCACGTCCGGCGCGCCCGGTGGCGCGGACGTGCGAACGCGGCGTGTGGCGTGTGGCGTGGCGCTACCGTCGCTCCCGACGATCTGCCTGCCACCTGCCGCGCATCGGGAAAGAAGCGGCGGCAGAGCCGAAGCCCTGCCGCCGCGCGAAGGGGCTGCCCCAAGGGAGGAGGGGTACCCCACGTTTCGTCGTGCGTACGGCCCTTCCGGCAAGGGCTGTGTGCGCGAGTCTTCGTTCTTCCATCGTCCGGCCGCTACTCCTCCAGATCGATGACGGCCTGTTCGATCTCGCCGGTGAACTCGAACGGGACCTTGTAGTCCTCGCTGGCGGGTGTGCCGGTGTCCTCGCCGCAGTCCAGCGTCTCGTCGAGCGACATCCGGTAGCCCACCGTGTGCTCGAACCTGCCCTGGGCCACCGATTGGCCGTCCACGCTCAGCGTGGCGTCGGCGGCCCCGCCTGCGCCTTCCCCCACGTACTCGAACCGGAAGACGATCTTGTGCGCGCCGGGCGCCAGCGCCTGCTCACCGGCCAGGTCGTATCGATACACTCCACAGTTGTTGTAATGAAAGACCGGCTTGCCGTCCTTCAGAAAGAGCGTCCAGCCACAGAACCGCCCGCCCTGGGTCAGCACGACGCCATTCGCGCCGCCCTCGGGCACCACGATGTCGGCCGTCAGGCTCCAAGACCTGTTCTTCACGTCCGGCGCGCTCCCCTCGGGAATCCTCACCATGCCTTCGAAGTACGTGAACCTGGACCGGCCCGCCGTCAGACTCGGGCGGTTGGTCACGTCCAGCCGCTCGACCTTGGAGTTGTCGAGCGGCAACACGTTGTTCTTGATGGCTTCGATGTAGAAGATCGTCTGCAGCTCGCGGAGCTTCTCGGGGTGCTCGCTCGCGAGGTTGACCGATTCCGAGAAATCGTCCGCGATGTTGTAGAGCTCCCATTCGTAGCCGGTGATCACGTCGCCCGGATCGCCTACGCTGACCCACGGGGGCATGGTCGGCGTGGTGCACGCGACCCAGCCGTCGTGGTAGATCGCGCGGTTGGCGAACATCTCGAAGTACTGCGTGCTGCGCGCGCCCGGTGCATCCGCGCTATCGAAGGTGTAGCCCATGCTCACACCCTCGATCGGACGCTGGTGGATCCCGTCGATGCTGGCCGGCTCGGGCAGCCCCACGGCCTCGAGAACGGTCGGCAGGATGTCGATCACGTGATGGAACTGCGTCCGCACCCCGCCCTTGTCCTTGATGCGCTTGGGCCAGGAGACGACCATGCCGTTACGCGTGCCGCCGAAGTGGCTGGCGACCTGCTTGGTCCACTGGAAAGGCGCATCCATCGCGTGCGCCCAGCCGATGGGATAGTGGTTGAAGGTCATGGGCCCGCCGAGCTCGTCCATCCGCCGCAGCACCTCGGAGAAGTCCTCCTTGACGTTGTTGAAGAACGTCATCTCGTTGAGGAGCCCCTGCGCGCTGCCTTCCGCGCTCGCCCCGTTGTCGCCCTGGATGTAGATGATCAGCGTGTTGTCCAGCTCGCCCATCTCCTTGACGGCGTCCAGGACCCGACCGATCTGGTGGTCGGCGTGCGCCAGGGCTGCGGCGTAGATCTCCATCATCCGCGTGTAGACCTTGCGCTGGTCGGCGTTCAGCGAATCCCACGCGGCAATCCCCTTCGAGCGCTCGGTCAGCCGCGTGTTCGCGGGGACGACGCCCTGCGCCTTCTGGCGCGCGAGGGTCTCCTCGCGCGTCTTGTCCCACCCCTGGTCGAACTGGCCCTTGAACTTTGCGATCCAGTCCTTCGGCGCGTGGTGCGGTGCGTGCGCGGTGCCGGGCGCGTAGTAGCACAGGAAGGGCTTGTCGGGCGCCACGGCGTGCTGCATGCGCATCCACGCGATGGCCTTGTCGGCCATGTCCTCATCGAAGTTGTAGTCGGGGTCGTCGTGGGGAGGCTCGACGGGCCTCGTGTTCTCGACGATCGCCGGCGCCCATTGATTGGTGTCGCCGCCTACGAAGCCGTAGAAGTACTCGAATCCCAGGCCGACGGGCCACAGGTCGAAGGGGCCCGCCTGGCTCGTGTGCCAGTCCGGCACGTTGTGGTTCTTCCCGAACCACGAGGTGTTGTAGCCGTTGTACTTCAGGATCTGCGCGATGGTTCCGCAGGCCTTCGGGACGAGGGTGTTGTAGCCGGGAAGGCCGACGCCGGCCTCCATGATGACGCCCGTCGCCACGCTGTGGTGGTTCCGCCCCGTGATGAGCGCGGCCCGCGTCGGCGAGCAGAGCGCCGTCGTGTGGAACTGGTTGTAGCGCAGACCGCTCGCAGCCAGACGATCGAAGGTCGGCGTCGGGATGGGTCCACCGAACGTGCTCGACGCCCCGAAGCCGACGTCGTCCGTCATGATGATCACGATGTTGGGCGCGCCCTTCGGCGCCTTGACCTCCTGGGGGAAGTCCCTCACGGACTCGGACGACCGCAACCCGATCTTGCCCTTGAAGGGCCGCTGCGGAATGGGCAGCGACGTGCGGTTGGGCTCGTCGTCGGCAACGACGACGACGGGCGCGAACGCCAACGTGAGCAGCACGAGCAGGGGAAGCATCGTGGTCTTCGGATTCGGTCGCATGGACAACTCCCAAACGTGATGGAACTTCGTTCGTAGCCCATCCTTGTACTTGATTCGCTTGGGCTACGAGACCACCATGCTGATATGGGTGCTTCCGCATGCGGGTGCTTCGGAAGTGGCTGGCAACCTGCCGGGTCCACGGAAAGGGCGCATCCAATCCCGAGACCCTGGGAAGGACCGCGGATGATGCGATTCCGGCATGGAGGAAGCGCGCCCACGCGTGCCGTGGGCGCGCTCGTCCATGGGATCCGCGGGGCTACTTGCTGGTGGGAGACGACTCCATCTGCTTCAGCACCTTCTCGATGCTGAGCGAGCCCACCGGCTGGCGCTCGGGAGGGAAAGAGGCGGCGGCAGAGCCGAAGTCCTGCCGCCGCCCGAAGGGTGACCTCAAGGGAGGAGAGGCGCCCCTCGCGTACATGTACACGAACGAACGGGGTTCGCGTGACGAGCATCGGCGACGAGAGTCTCTCCGTCACCGGGTCCGGGCCGAAGCTCGCCGCCTTCCGGCGTGGTGGTTCTTCACGCGTCGAAGTTCGCGAGAACACCCTGGGCGCCCCCGTCGAATCCGTGCCAGCGCGACCAGGAGGTCGCGGTTTCTGGGTTCACCGGCCCGGAAGTTCGCCCGCCCCCGCGGAGACCGTCAGCTCGTGGTCCCTGCCCATCCAGTTCCCCGAGCCCGGCTTCCCGAGCCCTTCCGAGCCCCCTTGTCCCGCAACGCATGGTCCCCGCGCCTCAGGGGCGAAGGTCCGAATCTCGGCCCCTCACTTGTGATCGAGACGCGTGATCCCGGTCCAGTCCTCGTCCGGCTCGTTGGCCATGTACCGCTCGCAGCGCGCGAGGTAGAGCCCCACCACCTCGTCGTCGGGATGATCGTCGCGCAGGGACTCCAGGGCGCCCTTCGCCTCCGACCAGCGGCGGTCGAGGTAGAGGGCATAGGCGCGGTTGAAGCCCTCGGCCAGGGCATCGAGCGCGTCAGCCCCCTCGGCACCGCGTTCGGCCACGAGCTCGTAGATGGTGGTGCTCTGGCTCTTGCCCTTCACCGCGATCTGATCGAGGACGCGACAGATGAAGTGATTCTGCACGTAGCGGTGCGTTCCCTTGCTGATGATGATGCTGGTGCCGTAGAGCTTGTTCACCCCTTCGAGCCGACTGGCGAGGTTGACGGCGTCACCGATCACCGAGTAATTCATGCGGTGCCGGGAACCCATGTTCCCCACCGTCACGTAGCCGGTGTGCAGGCCGAAGCGGGTCTCGAAGACCTGCTTCCCCTGCTCTTCCCACTCACGATTCAGGTCCGCGATTCCATCCCGGCACCGTAGTGCCGCCCGGCAGGCCAGGACCGCGTGTTCGTCGTTCGCGATCGGCGCGCCCCAAAAGGCCATGACCGCGTCGCCGATGAACTTGTCCAGCGTGCCCTGCTCGTCGGCGATGATCACACTGATCCGGTCGAAGTACTCCGAGAGCTGGACCATCAGGTCACTGGGCGACAGGCTCTCGGTGATGGGCGTGAATCCCGCGATGTCGGAGAAGAAGAGGGTCAACTCCCGGTCCTTGCCGCCGATCCGGATGTCCTCCCCCGACGCGATCAGCTTCCTGACCAGCGTCGCCGGAACGTAGAGCCGGAACGCCTCGAGGCTCTTCTTCATCGCGGCGATCGCGCCGTTCATCGAGCGGATCTCACGGATGTGCGACTTGATCTCGTGCTTGGTCTCGAGATTGAGGTCCTTGACCTCGAGCACCTCGTCGGTGAGCAGCTCGAAGGGGCGCGAGATCTGACGAGCCAGGACGATCGCGGCGAAGATCGCCACGATCAGCAGGATCGCCGATCGCAGGAGCGTCGCCTTCAACGTGTCCTTCAGGGGACCGAGGAAGTCCTCTTCCGGCGCGATGATGGCCATGGTCCACCGCTTGCCGAAGGCGTCCGGAAAGGGCGTGAAGTAGGCCAGGTGCCGATCTCCGTCGGTCTCGTAGGTGAACATCCTCTGCTGCGAGTCCTCGTACGCGCGCACCGCCTGCGTCACGCGGGGGATCTTCAGCTCCTGGGGCTTCAGGTTCCTCATGGCCCCGTTCTCGATCGTCACCATCCGGTCCGGCTCGGGGTACGCGACCAGCCGTCCGGATGCGTCGAGAATGAAGGAGATGCCGTTCGCGCCGATGTCGATCTGCTTCAGGAAGCCGGAAAGGCCACTCAGCGTGATGTCCGCGGCGACCACACCCTTCAGCGTCGCATCCTCCCGGTGGATCGGGCACGCCACCGTGATGCCGGGTTTCCCGTTCTCGTGGAAGATGTAGGGCTCCGTCCAGTACCGCGCGT
>JAUXCH010000732.1 GCA_030618975.1 Planctomycetia bacterium | reverse complement strand
GCGCCGCCGGCGAGCAGGTGGGTGGCGAAGGAGTGGCGCAGGGTGTGCGGGCCCAGGTGGGCGTCGAGCCCCGCCGCGGCGGCGCGGGCCCTCAGCATCCGGAAGACCCGGTGGCGGTCGAGGGCTCGTCCCGACCGGGACAGGAACAGGGCGTCGCTCACGCCCCGGTCCACGGCGGGCCGTCCCGTCTCCAGCCACGCGCGGACCGCGTCGGCTGCCGGAGTGCCCAGAGGCACCCAGCGCTCCTTGCGCCCCTTGCCGACGCAGCGCACCAGCCGCTCCCGGAGCCGCAGGTCGGCCACCGCCCAGTCGCAGACCTCCTGCACGCGGGCACCCGTGGCGTACAGCGCCTCCAGGATCGCCCGGTCGCGGAGATCGATCGGTCGCTCGCCCGGGATGGAGCCCAGCAAGCGGTCGACCGCTGCAGAGGACAGGACGCGCGGCAGGCTCCGGGGCTTGCGACCCGGTCCCAGGCCCTCCGTCGGGTCCCGGGGGAGCCAGCCCACCGAGAGGGCGAAGCGCACGAAACTGCGCAGCGCGGCCAGGCGGCGCGCCACGGAGGCGGGCGCCCGGGCGCTCCGTCGCTCCCCGTGGAGCCAGGACAGCAGGCGGTCGCGAGTCAGGCGCTCCAGGGCGTCCGACGTTCCCGTCGCCGCGAGCACCGCGCGCACGTCGCGCTCGTAGGCGACCGCGGTGTGGGGGGAGACCCCGCGCTCGACCTGGAGGTGATCCAGCCACGCCCGCAGGGCGTGGGCCGGTGAGGGGGTCGCGGAACAGCCCACAACCCGTTGAGCGGATCGCGGGGCACGAGACTTGAGCGCCGACGTCGACGGGCCCTGTTTCCCGAGCCGGGTGCCGCCGGATTGACCCTCCCGAGCGGCGCGGGTATGCTCCCGCGCCCCCAGCGGGATGGGACCGGGAACGAGCATGCCGAGCCGTCGTGAAGAGAAGCCGCCCAGTGGGACTGCCACCCCCCGGAAGGGGCGCCGTCGCTTTCCCCGCGGCGGCCCTACGAAGGACGAGGTGAAGAAGCTCCGGGAGGCCCTCCTCGTCCTCCGCGCGAGCATCCTGGAGAGCAGCCGCAAGCTCGCGGACGAGGCGCTCAAGGGATCCGGCCAGGACTTCTCCGTCGATCACATGGCGGATCACGGCACGGACAACTTCGAGCAGGACTTCTCGCTGTCGCTGCTCGAGGGCGAGACGGAGCTGTTCCGCGAGATCCAGCGCGCGATCGACAAGATCGACGGCAAGGGTGACCTGCCGTACGCACTCTGCGAGAACTGCGCGGACGAGCAGCCCGCCGAGGACTCCCCGGAGCGCTGCGGAACCTGTCCCTGGATCCCGTTGGGGCGGCTGGAGGCGGTTCCGTACGCGCGGCTGTGCGTGGTCCAGCAGGAGCTCGAGGAGGAAGGCCAGGCGTGAGTGCCGTTCGGCCGTGGCGCCTGAAGCTCGTCGCGCTGGGCGTCCTCGTCGTGGGGCTCGTCGTGGATCTCGGCACGAAGGCGTGGTTCGTGGACTTGCTGGGGATGGATCCCGGAGCCAACGGGCCCTTCGGGGAGATCGACCTGATCCCCGGGTTCTTCGCCCTGCAGGGCACCTACAACCCCGGCGTGACCTTCGGGCTCGCTTCCGGGCAGACCGAGTTCATCCTGCTGCTCACCGGCGTCGCCACCGTGGCGCTCCTTGCGTGGCTGCTCCTCACCCCCCGTCCGAGCCGGATCCTGCACACGGCGCTCGGCCTGATCATCGCGGGCGCCGTCGGGAACCTCTGGGACCGGATCCACTGGCACAAGGTCCGCGACTTCTTCCTGATCTACACGGGGGACCTCGCCGAGCCGTCCTGGAAGTGGCCGAACTTCAACGTCGCGGACGCCCTGATCGTGGTCGGGGTCTGCCTGATCCTCGTCGACGAGCTGTTCCTCGCGCCCCGAAGGGAGCGTGCGTCGAGAATCAGGGGTACAACGGCCTCCAGCTGAGGAGTGGCACGTTGAGCTCGCCCGAATCCCCGAAACTCCCGGTGCCCGCGGACGTGGACCTCTCCGTCCGCCTGGGCGGCCTGACGCTGCCGAATCCGGTGGGAACGGCGTCGGGGACCTTCGGCAAGGGGCTGGAGTTCCAGCCGTTCTACGACGTGGCCTCCCTCGGCTTCATCGTGGTCAAGACCATCACGATGGAGCCGCGCGCCGGGAACCCCTCGCCGCGCCTCGTCGAGACGCCCGGCGGCATGCTGAACTCCATCGGACTGCCGAACCCCGGCATCGAGGCGTACGTCCGCGACACGCTGCCGCTCCTCAGGACGCTCGGGGCGCCGCTCGTCATCAACATCGCCGGGCACGACGCCTCGGAGTTCGCCCGTCTCGCGGAGATCCTCGAGAAGGAGGAGGGCATCGACGCGCTGGAACTGAACATGTCCTGCCCGAACGTGTCGGGCGGCATGGACTACTCCACGTCGGCGGACGGCGCCCGCGACGTGGTGTCCCGTGTCCGGGACGTGACGGACCGGCCGCTGATCGCCAAGCTCTCGCCGAACGTGACCGACATCCGGCCCATCGCCGCCGCCGCCGCCGAGGGCGGGGCCTCCGCGATCAGCGCGATCAACACCCTCCTCGGCATGGCGGTGGACTGGCGCCACCGCCGCCCGGTCCTGGGGCGCGGTATCGGGGGGCTGTCCGGGCCGTGCATCAAGCCCGTGGCGCTGAGGATCGTGCGCGACCTGTGGCGCACGGTCGACGTTCCGGTGATCGGCATCGGTGGGATCCAGGGCGTCGACGACGTGATGGAGTACCTGCTCGCCGGGGCCTCCGCCGTCCAGGTGGGCACGGCGAACTACTACAACCCGTGCGTCGGCAAGGACATCCTCGAGGCCCTGCCGCGGTGCATCCGGGAACTCGGCGCCTCCTCCGTGCGGGAACTCGTGGGAACGCTCGAGGACCCGCGCTGAG
>JAUXCH010000852.1 GCA_030618975.1 Planctomycetia bacterium | reverse complement strand
CAGACGCTTCAGCGCGCGTGCCGTGATGGACTGCCCGACACGCTCCCCGCGCGTGAGCCACCACTCTCCCACCTCGCCCTCGTCCAGGATCCGCCGCATCTCCGCCGCGCTGGAGAACCGCTCCGCGATCTCCTTCTTCGTCGCGGTGGCGATGACCTCGTCCCAGAAGGCGTCCAGGTCGCCCCGCACCACGCGCGCCCGGACCAGCTCGCCCTGCAGCTTCTGCTGGATCAGCGTGTGCAGCTCCGTGCCCGAGAACGGGTTGCGCCCCGTGTGGAGGGCGTAGAGGACGAGCCCGAATGCGTACAGGTCCGTGGCCGGACCGATGCGGGAATCCTTCTGGAGGAACTGCTCGGGCGCGGCGTACGCCAGCGATCCGACGAACTCGCCCGCCTCCGTCAGCGTGTGTCCTGCCGCATCGATTCGCGCCACGCCCAGGTCCATGAGCAATACCCGGTGATCGGGCGTGATCACGATGTTCTCGGGCTTGATGTCCCGGTGCACCACGCCTTCGTCGTGGATGACCTGCAGGGCCTCGAGGACCTGATCGGCGATCGTGTAGCAGAGGTCCTCGGGTATGGTCCCCAGCTCCTGGAGCAGCCCGGCCAGAGTCTGCCCCTCGATGAACTCCATCACCATGTAGTGGTGGCGTTCGCCATCGACCTCCTCCACCCCGACGTCGAAGGTGCGGACGATGTGGTCGTGCGCGATCTGGCTTCCGATCTCGGCCTCGCGCTGGAAACGCTGGAAGTGGCGCTCGTTCTCCGCCAGATGCGGGTGGATCACCTTCACGGCGACCGTCATCCCGGCGGGACCCGCAGGCCCAGCGGCCTCGGAGACGGCACGGTAGACCGTCCCCATCCCCCCACGTCCCAGCTCGGCACCCAGTTGGTAGATGCCCAGCTTGGGGTTGTCGGCACGCACGGCGTGATCATACCGGGCCACCCCAGCGGGAAGGGGCCACCGGAGTCGCCGAGGCTCGTGCCGCCCTTGCCCCGGCTGTTCGTAGGGTGGAGGCTCCAGCCGTCGGTCGGGTTGCGGGTGAGGTCGTCCACCGAGACCGTTCCCTGGCGGCGCCTCCACGGCGTGGCCTGGACGGCCGAGGCTCAGCGCACCTTCGGCGGGTCGGCACCCCACTCGAGCCACACGGTCTCGATCTCGGCGAGCGACGTCCCGTAGATGCGTTCGACGTCCTTCACGATGCTGTCCTCGTCCCATTCGAGCTGAGCCAGCTGGTTCAGGGCATCGGGGTGAGCCTGGGCGAACGGACCGCGCATCAGGAACTCGAACAGCGCCCCGGCTTGCAGGTAGAGCGCGTGGGACGTGTTCGCCCCGCCGCGCACGTCGTGTGCCCGAATGAGCCTGTCCGTCTCGAGGAACTCGGCGAGTGGCACGTACCGGTCCCCTCGGAGCTGTGTCGCGAAGAGCTTGGCCGCGTCGCGTTTCTGCCATCGTTCTTCTACGCAGACCGCGGCTCCCTCCTGGAACCACGAACCACCGCCGGTACCCATCGCCCGATGGAAGAGAGAGTGGGTCAGCTCGTGTACGACGGTCGCGGCCGACGGCGACTGGTAGTAGGTCGCGAAGAAACCGCTCCAGGCGTGCCCAGCCGTGCGCTCGGCCGCCTCGCGCGTCCACCCGCGACGCACGCAGAAGTCAAAGTAGATCTCCGGGTTCTGGAAGATGAACACGTCGAGCCTGTCGTCCTCGCGGAAGCCGCCCAGGGGCAGGGTCTCGAGAACGAAGTCGTAGATCTTCTCGAGAGCCTTCGGGAACTTCCTCTTGGCCGCACTGCAGTCCGTGAAGACACGGAAGTGGCTCGTCTCGATCTCCTTCACCTTCTTCCTGCGCTTCTTGCCGAAGAGCCAGGCGAGGCGCTCCTCCTTCGACATCCTCCAGCCACCGGCACCCTTGACGAGTTCGATGTCGTCGATGTCGAGCTCGCAGCCGTTCGGTCGGAACACGACGAACCGAAGACCCCACACCTTCTCAGGATCGAAGTCGTCCTTCGATGACATGGTCGGCAGGGGGATGACGATGTCGTTCCAGGTCTTCTTCTTCAGGTCGGGAAGCGGCTTCGTCAGGTATCCCTCGCCGCCCCGGATGCGCACGTGGACCTCGTCGGGAAGCCGGTCCTTCGACCGAACGCTCATCCTCAGCTGCCGGTACTCGCGGATGTCCTTGGGGAAATTGGGGAGCGTGATCCAAGCGGTGTTCTCGCCCTTTGGAACCGCCCACCGTGCGCACCGTCCCTTCCGGCGAGGCTTGGCGGCCACGCCCTCGAGTGTGGACTCCACGGCCTCGACGCGCT
>JAUXCH010000373.1 GCA_030618975.1 Planctomycetia bacterium | reverse complement strand
GGAAGACGATCCAGAGCTTCCTCGACGACGTCCGCCGGATCTGCAACGCGCTCGCCCACAACAAGCGCATCACGAACACGCAGCTCTCCCTGCTCGACCTCTACTACGAGGAGATCGTCACCCCCATCCAGACGGCGCACGACGAGGGCGAGACGAAGGTCGACCCGGCCGCCTACCTCGACGTGTCCCGCGAGGAGTTGGACGGGTACTTCCACGGTCTGAGCGAGGACGTGCAGGCGGTCCGCGACGACCTCGGCGAGCTCAGAACCGACGTCATGGCTTCGCTGGGCGCGCTCGCCGAGGACACGGCCGAGATCAAGGAGACGACGCGCGGCGTGAGCCGCAAGCTCGTCGGTGTCGGCGTCGGCCTCCTGGTCCTGATCGCCATCGGCGTCTTCCTGGCCGTGCAGGGCGGCGACACGAAGGAGGACGTGGAGACGACGAGGGCGACCACGGAGCGGACGGAGGAGGTCGCACGCAGCACGGCGGAGGACGTCGAGACGATCCGCGAGACGACGCAGGAGACCGTCGAGGCCACGAAGGAGGTCGGCGAGAAGCTCGACGAGGCGACGGCGACGATGACAGACGCGACCGAGGAGCTGAAGGAAACGACCGAGAAGGTCGTGCAGACGCTCGAGGAACTGCGTGACGGCTTCGCGGCGCTCACCCGGACGGGCGGCATCATCGTGGACGCGCGGCGCCCCCAGGAGCACTACCACAACGCTCGGATCTACGAGCAGCGCGGCGACCATGCCCAGGCGATGCAGAGCTACCGCCGCTTCTTCGCCTTCGACGACCTCGAGTTCGTAGATCCGCACCTGCGCTTCCAGTCGCTCCTGAAGCTCCAGAACGGCGTCGCCGGCGCGCGCGAGATCTACTACGACCTGAAGAGGGCCGCACCGGACAACAAGGCCATGGCGTTCGCGTGGAACCTCCTCCTCGACGGGGATGCCCGCGTCGAGGGGCTGGAGGCCTTCCTCGAGGCGCACCCCGACTTCGCCCCCGCGCACTACGCGCTCAGCCGCGACTACTCGCTGGCCCGCCTGGGCTCGCAGTCGATGGACGACAAGCGGGAGGAGAAGCGGCATCTTCAGCGCTTCCTCCAGCTGCAGGAGGAGGGGAGCTTCCTCCGCTACTACCTCGACCAGCAGGTCGCGGCCGAGCAGATCGAGGACGCGCAGGAGCGCCTGGCTCCGCTCGCGACCATCGACGACGAGGTGCTCGAGAACCCCGTCTCCCTCGCCGCCTTCCCCTCGAACCAGGGATGGACGCTCATCTTCTCCATCCCCGGCACGGTGAAGGAGATCCTCTACCGGATCGGAACCGAGGGCGAGTTCCTGAGCACCGGCTTCGTGCCCGGCGTCCGCTCGTACGCCGGTCTGCCACTGCCCCAGTCCTCGGTCAGCATGGGACGCGCCGCGGAGAAGACCGTCATCCAGGTCAAGTACGTAGATCCGCGCGGCAAGGAGCACGGCCCGTACGACCTGGTCTTCGATCCCGCCGCGATGGCCCTCCAGGCCGCGAAGACCATGCTCGAGGCCGCGAAGAACGCCTGGATCTCCTTCCGCGACTGGGACGACGGGGTCCTGCTCTACTTCTCGACCCTCCTCTCGAACCGTGGCGCGCTCTCCGAGATCCGCTACGGCCTCGACGTCGACGAGCCGGACCGGACCCATCCCTTCACGCCGGCCGGCCTGGGGGACCCGCTCGGCGTCCACAGCGACGACTCGATCTACATCGACGTGCCTCTCGAGACGAAGTACGCGGTGATCCAGCTCGTCTTCAAGGACGGTACGACCTCGGACGTCGTCCGCTTCGACCGTTGATGCGTTTCGGGGCGCGTTTCGGGGTCAGGACGAAAACGCTGGAGTTCGAATCCTCACGGCCGGCACCCTTGCTTCCGGGCCGGACTGCGGACGCGGAGAGCGGCAAGGCAAGCGCCGGCTGCCTGATCTGGGTCGCGGTCGCGATCGTCGTGGTCGCCGTCGCGTCCTACGGTGTCGTGCGTTTCGGGATCGAGCTCATCGAGGACGAGGTGCGCCGGGACCTGGCCGGCAATCCGGTCCTGCTCGAGCACCTCGGCGAGATCCAGGACCTTTCGCTCGACTTCACCGCGTCCCGTGAACTGCCCGGCGAGAACGACTTCGCCTTCGAGATCCGGGGCGCGAAAGCGAGCGGTGTGCTCCGCGCCACCGTCCTCACCGGCGACGACGAACTCGAACACGTGACCGCGGGGACGATCACGCTCGCAAACGGCGACGAGTACGACCTGTTCCCCGGGATCGGGGACGACCTCCTCCTCGAGGTCGAGGACGCCGTGCCTTCCGACGAGTGACCCGGCGCTCCGTTCCGGAACGCCTAGACGCGTGGGCCACGGGGCATTTCGCGGAATTGGTAAGCAGGTATCCAGGTTGCCCGGACGCACGTGGGATCGGGGTGGCTCGTCGCGTTTGCGAAATGCCTGCAATCGCCCAGGAGCGCCTTGAACTTCGCATTTCCAGGGTCGTGCCCGGTCCCCGCGCCGGAACTCGCGCGAGGGTGTGGGATTCCCCACCCTCGGCACGCCGAGCCCGGCCGTTCGGCATCCTGCTCGCAGTTGCCTGGACAACGACCCGGACGTGCGAACGGGAGGGTGGGCTTTCGCCCGTTCCGCGGGTCTCTGGGGGCACAGCATGCCGATTCGGAACCTGACACCTCTTCTTCTGGGCCTCGTCCTCCTGATCCTGCCCGCCTGCGGCGGGGGGGGGGGCACCGACACGGCCGCCCTGGAACCGATGAACGCTTCCGAGAAGTCGCTCGTCGGGGCGTACGACCTCACGGACTTCCTGATGTTCGAGCCGGGCTTCAACCCGCACGAGCCGTCGGGTTTCGAGGTGTGGGGCGGCAGCATGGAACTCCGCGACGACCGTACGGCCACGGTCACCATGCAGTTCTGCGAGAACGCCGGGGATCCGACCGCGGGATGCGAGCGGGAGTTCGTCTGGACCGCGGACACCGGTCTGATCTACCTGCAGAGCATGGACGCGATCGAGTCCAACGTGCTGCTGGAGTGGCAGCGCGAGGGCATGGGTACCGTCACGACGTGCGTCTGCCTGCCCACCAACGATCCGACCTGTGGCCTCCTGCTCCTGGAGGACGGCCACGAGACGTTCGAGTGGGAGCGCATCGACTAGCGCGCTTCAGGGCGCACCGCAGGCGGCCGGCTTTGGCCACCTCTCCATCCTCGTCCACCACTGCTGCTCGGAGCGACCCGACCTGCGGCGGATCTACGGCCCGAGCCAGGCCTCGGACCCACGTCGCGCGGCCTGATCCGGCCCCGGGGCGGAAATGGGCCCTTCCCGTCCCACGGCTTCCGTACCATGCTCCGCTGCGCCCGGCTGTGGAGAGGTCATGAAGCACGATGCCGTCGCCGTCGTCGACTTCGGTGGACAGTACGCCCACCTCATCGCCACCAAGGTCCGCCGCCACGGCGTCCTCGCCGAGATCCGCCAGCCCGAGGACGACGTCGACGCCTTCGCGCCCTACCGCGGCGTCATCCTCTCCGGCAGCCCGAGTCTCGCCTCCCAGGGCGAGGAGCAGGACTGGAACAAGGAGATCCTCGACCTCGACGTCCCGATCCTCGGATTCTGCTTCGGACACCAGGAGATCGCGGCGCACTACGGCGGCACCGTGGAGCACGGCGGTCGCCAGTGGGGGAAGGCCGCCCTCCACCTGACCGGACCGCACGCCCTGTTTGCCGGCCAGCCCGAGGTCCAGCCGGTCTGGATGAGCCACTACGACTCCGTGACCGCCGTCGGCGAGGGCTTCACGGAACTCGGCTACAGCAAGAGCGCAGACGACGCGCCCGACCACCGCTTCGCCGCGATCGGCTCCGACACCCTCAGGCGCTACGGCTTCCAGTACCACCCCGAGGTCGACGACACCGTCTACGGCGACGACATGATCGCCAACTTCGTCCTCGGCATCTGCGGGTGCAAGCCGACCTGGTCGATGGAGGCCTACCTCGAGGAGGAGATCGAGAAGATCCGGCGACAGGTGGGGGAGGGCTCCGTCTTCCTCCTCGCCTCCGGCGGCGTCGATTCCACCGTTGCCGCCGCGCTGCTGGGACGCGCGTTGGGCTCCGACCGCCTCCACCTCCTCCACATCGACAACGGCCTCATGCGCAAGGACGAGAGCGCGCAGGTACTCCAGATCTTCGCCGCCCTCGGCTTCGAAGGGAGCACCCACTTCGTCGACGCCTCCGACACCTTCCTGAAGGCGCTCGAAGGCCTCGTCGAGCCAGAGGTCAAGCGCCGCGCCATCGGTGACGCGTTCGTCCAGGTCTTCCAGGCCAAGGCGAAGGAGCTGGGCATCGAGGACCACCTCCTCGGCCAGGGCACGATCTACCCCGACACCATCGAGACCGGCGGCACTCGGCGCTCGGGCACCATCAAGACGCACCACAACCGCGTACCCGTCATCGAGCAGTTGATTCAAGAGGGCAAGGTCGTCGAGCCGCTCGCGGAGCTCTACAAGGTCGAGGTCCGCGAGCTCGGCGAGATGCTCGGCATCGATCACGAGATGGTCTGGCGCCACCCTTTTCCCGGCCCCGGCCTCGGCGTGCGCCTCCTCTGCAGCGAGGGCCGCGCCGACCGCACCGGCTTCGAGGTGCTCGAGCCCGCGCTCGCCGCCCTCGCCGCTCGCCACGGTCTCGAGGCGCTCGCCCTCCCCATCCGCTCGGTGGGGGTGAAGGCCGACCTCCGCGCCTACGAGCACCCCGCCCTCCTCGGCGGCGACCTGTCCTGGGACGCCCTCCTGGAAGCGGTCGCCGTGATCACCGCCGACGTCCCCGGCATCAACCGTTGCATCTACAACCTTGCACCCGAGATGCCCCACCAGGCGACGCCTGTGAAGGCCTACGCCACCCGCGAGCGGCTGGACCTGCTGCGCGAGGCCGACGCCATCGTGATGCAGGCGCTGACGCGCCACGGCCTCTACCACGAGATCTGGCAGTGCCCGACCGTCCTCGTGCCGCTCGACCTCGACGACACCGGCGGCGAGCTCGTCGTCCTCAGGCCCGTCCACTCGCGCCGCGCCATGACGGCCCAGCCCGTCCGGCTCCCCGACGCGATCCTGGGCGATCTGCGACGCGATCTCCTCGCGCTCCCCGGCGTCACGGGCCTGGCGCTGGACGTCACCTCGAAGCCCCCGGGCACCATCGAGTGGGAATGACCCGCGCCGCCCCTACGACGCAGGCTCCCGGTCGTAGATCAGCACGTCCGGGCAGAGGTCCGCTCCGTTCGGTCACGCGATGGTGCCGAGCTCCGGGTCGACGCGGACCTCACGAAACGCTTCGTCGCGACGTGCGATCGCTTCGAAGACCGGACCGGACAAGTAGGGCGTCAGGTCCACGGTCTTCGTCGATCCGTCCGTGAGCGTGAGTTCCGCGAGGCGTCCTGCGAGAACGCGCACGGCAGCAATGCGAAGCGGATACGTCATGCATCCACGAGTCTACTCCAGGCGCCGCCAGTCTCCGATCGCCGGGGACGCGTCGAACTCCCCCTGCCGGACGTAGCTCCGGACGGTTGTCCTTGCTGCCGGGAGGG
>JAUXCH010000939.1 GCA_030618975.1 Planctomycetia bacterium | reverse complement strand
CAGCCGAGGCGGGGACGCACGGCGACGGCACGGGGACGGGTGTCTTGGGTCTTTCCCGGGAACTCCGTCGCAGGTACGGGGATAGAGTCGTGGGCCCTCGGAACCGGGAGGACGCCATGGCCGACGGATTCAGGATCGAGCGGGACTCGATGGGGGAGGTCCGGGTCCCCGAGGGACGCCTGTGGGGCGCCCAGACCCAGCGCGCGGTCGAGAACTTCCAGGTCTCCGGCCGGCGCATGCCGAAGCCCTTCCTCGAGGCCCTCGCCGCGACCAAGTGGGCCGCCGCGAAGGCGAACCTCGAGCTCGGCCTCCTCGACGAGAGCATCGCGAACGCGATCCTCATCGCCGCCGACGAGGTCCTCGCCGGCAAGCACGACGACGAGTTCCCGGTCGACGTCTTCCAGACCGGCTCGGGCACCTCCTCGAACATGAACATGAACGAGGTGCTCGCCCACCTCGCGAACGTGAGCCTCGGCTCCCAGCCCGGCGCCCCGTCGCCCGTCCACCCGAACGACCACGTCAACCTGGGGCAGTCGAGCAACGACGTCGTCCCCACCGCCCTCCACGTGTCGATCGCGCTGGCCGCGCGCGACCGACTCATCCCCGCGCTGGGCGGCCTCTCGTCCGCGCTCCTCGAGAAGGCCGAGGTGTGGGACGAGGTGATCAAGGTCGGCCGCACGCACCTCCAGGACGCCACGCCCATCCGCATGGGCCAGGTGTTCCAGGGCTACGCGGCGCAGGTCGCGCACTCCTGCCAGCGCCTCGCGCTCGCCTACGACGGCCTGCTCGAGGTGGCTCTCGGCGGCACGGCCGTCGGGACGGGCATCGGGACGCACCCCGAGTTCCCCGGCAAGGCCATCGGGTACCTCTCCGAGAAGACGGGCCTGCCCATCCGCCAGGCGCGCGACTTCTGCGAGCAGCTCGCCGGTCGCGAGGCCTGCGTGTTCTTCGCGGGCGCCATGGGAGCCGCGAGCGGCGCACTGATGAAGATCGCGAACGACGTGCGCCACCTCGGCTCGGGCCCGCGCTGCGGCATCGGCGAGCTGAAGCTCCCGGCCGTGCAGCCCGGCTCCTCGATCATGCCCGGCAAGGTCAACCCGGTGATGAGCGAGAGCCTGATGATGGCTTGTCTGCTCGTGCAGGGCTACGTCACGACCGTCACCGCCTGCGGCGCCGCGGGCAACTTCGAGCTCAACGTCGCGCTGCCGCTCCTCGCCGACACCCTCCACGACGGCATCCGCGTGCTCTCCGGCGCGGCCGAGGGGTTCCAGAAGCGCTGCGTCGAGGGGTTGCAGGTCGACCGCGAGCGCATCGACCACTTCGTCGAGCAGAGCCTCATGCTCGCCACCGCGCTCGCGCCCCGGATTGGCTACGACGCCGCCGCGAGCCTGGCCCACGAGGCCTACCGCAGCGGCCGCACGATCCACGATCTCGCCGCGGAGCAGGGCCTCCTGCCGCCCGACGAACTGCGGGCGGCGCTCGACCTGAGGCACATGACCGAAGGCGGCCGGTAGCGCGCGGACTCCGGCTCAATCGTCCTTCTTGCGCACGAGCGTGACCAACATCGCCGCGTCCGTGGTGCCCGGGTTGCTCGGCCCCGCCTCCTGCGACCCGTCGTAGAAGGCGAGGTCGCCCTCGACCAGCTCGGCCTCGCCCTCGCCGGGCGTGATCCGGACGCCGCCCTGCAGACAGTAGACGAACGCCTCGCGGTGGCGGTGCGTGAAGGCCGGCATGGCCTGGCCGGGCCTGAGGCATACGAGCGTGAAGATCGCGCGGTCGGTCTCGGCGACCTTCTTCGTCACCGGCCCTTCGTCAGAGAACTCGATCAGGCTGGCGATCGACGTGTGCATGTGTCCCTCCCGCGTCTCGCGCGCGCCATGCTACCCGTCCCGCGAGCGGGCGATCCGGCAGAGGGGCGGAGGAGACGGAGACGT
>JAUXCH010000103.1 GCA_030618975.1 Planctomycetia bacterium | reverse complement strand
GGGGCCGAAGGGGCCGAAGGGGCCGAAGGGGTCACGGGCGGTTCGGGCTTCGCCGCCGCCTTGGCCTTCCGGCGCGGTCGCTTCGCGCGTTCGCCCTCCCGGGGACGCCGCGGCTCCCTCGCGGGCTTCTCCCCCGGCTCCGGCGTGGATCCGCCGGATTCCGGAACCGCCTCGCAGACGGGCTTGCCTTTCTCGATCCGTATGGCGAAGGCCGCCTTGCAGCGGCGGCAATGGGTGACGACGCTCGCGCCCGGCCGCTTCTCGAGCGGCCCCAGGTCGGCACGATGCTTCTGGCCGCACAGCGGGCAGAAGAAGGCCGGAGGCTTGCGCTCGGCTTCCGTCATGGGGCCGCCATCCTACGCGCACGCTCCCTGATCCCGTCCCGTTCCCCGGAACCCTCTAGAGGGCCCGGGCGTCGTCGGGTCGAGAATGGAAACCGGGATTCCACCGGAAGGGTCATGCGGGGTGGGAAGGCTCGGGGCGCGCGGGCCACCACATCCGGAAGAGGCTGCCCTCGCCCGGGGTGCTCTCGACCGTGACCGTGCCGCCCAGGTCGTCGACCGTGCGCCTCACCATGGCGAGGCCGAGTCCCGTGCCCGAGGTCTTCGTGCTGAAGTCGGGCTCGAAGAGCCGGCCGAGGTCCTCCTCCGCGATCCCGCACCCCGTGTCCTCGACGTCGATCTGCACGCCCTCGCGTCCGTTCCTCGAGGCCGGCACCACCACGACGCGCACCCGGCCCTCGCCGGAAATCGCCTGGACGGCGTTGCCCACGAGGTTGAGGAGCGCACGCCGGATCTCCCCCTCGTCCCAGTGGACGGTCGGGACGTCCGCGCCGATCTGGGCGACGACCTCGATCCCCTGTGTGGCGCTTCCGCTGTGGAGCGCGACGACGTCGAGCGCGATGGCGGCGACGTCCACGTCCTCCAGGTCCCGCTTCGGGAGGCGCGCGAAGTGGGCGAAGTCGGCGGCGATGCGGCCGAGGGACTCGATCTGCCGCAGCACGACGGGGGCGGTGCGCCGGATGGCGTCCACCGCTCCGTCGGGGTCGCGTGCGACGTCCGCCTGCATCTGCTGGATCATCAGCCGGATGGGCGTGAGCGGGTTCTTGATCTCGTGCGCCACCTGCCGGGCCATCCGGCGCCAGGCTGTCTCGCGCTCGGCGCGCACCGCGCGCGCGGTCACGCGCTTCAGCTCGTGCGTCATCACGTTGAACGCGCGCACCAGCTCCCCGAGCTCGTCGGATCCCGCCGTCTCCAGGACGACGTCGAGCTCGCCTGCTGCGACGCGGCGCGTACCCGCGGCGACGAGGCCGAGCGGGCGTGCGATGCGGCGTGCCGCCCAGATGCCTCCCACGAGCACCAGCACCAGCGTGAGGAGATAGGCGGCGAGGAGGACGCTGCCGGTGAGCGCGAACCGCTCTTCCACGCGGCGGGGGTCGTAGAGCAGCGGCACGCCGACCGTCGCCATCGGGCGGCCGCTCGCGTCGAGTACCGGAGCGCACCCCAGCCAGACGGACCGGCCGGCGAACGTGGCGTCCTTGTGCACGATCGCCCGGCGTTCGAGGACCGCTGCGCGGTAGGCGTCGGCCGGAAGGTGGGCGGGGATCAGCTCCGCCTCCACCAGCCCCGCGCGACTGGAGGAGAAGACCGTCCCGCCGCGGTACACGAGGACCGCGTGCCCGCGGAGGCTCGCCCACGTCTCCAGGTGGGCGTCGGTCGCCTGGTCGACGAACTGCGGCCCCATGGCCTCCAGGTCGCTGCGCGCACGACGGACGTCGATCTCGAGCTGGTTCGAGAGATTCGTGTCGTGCCGGATGCGCGCGTCCCGTGCGCTCGCCCAGCCGAGGACGACGATCGGGATGAAGGAGATGAGGAAGTAGGAGAGCAGGATGCGGTGGTGGAGTCGACGGCGGAGGCCGGGCAGGCCGACGAGCAACAGCAGGATCGACAGCACGCACGCGAGCCCGACGCCCACGACCACGAGACGGGCGAGGGCGAGCACACCGTCGCCCATGCTCGCGGTCCTCTGCCGGGCCGCGATCGTCGCGCCGCGTTCCCACGACCAGACCGCGTAGCCGTCCTCTCCTTCTCGCTGCCAGCAGAGCTCCGGGCTGTCCGGTCCCATGGTCGCGAGGCTCGCCGGTCCGAACCTCCCCGGCTCGCGCGAAACCGAAGCGTCGTTGGAGGCGACGACGTGGCCGCGCTCGAGGAGCGCGATCTGCAGTCGGCCCGACGGGTCCACGTTCTCCGGTTTCTCGGTTCGGATGCCGATGAGGGCCAGGTCGACCGGGTCGGGCGTGGTCAGCACCACGTGACCGAGCACCTCGCCGCCCGCGTCGCGGAGACGCAGTCGGCCGACGACGCACCGGACGCGCTGGCCGTCGCCGCGAGCCGTGACGACTTGCAGGTCACCCGCGTCCGCGGTGGGGGGGGCCGGTCGTGGGATGCGGTTCCGCGGCAGCGCCATCAGCGTGAACTCGTCGAGCAGCCCTCCTCGAGGATCGAGGATGCTGACGAAGCCCTGCGCACCGGTCGTCGCGAGGGAGGATTCGAGCCAGACGGCCAGCGCCAGCCCCTCGGGGCGTGGACCTTCACGGGCCTCCGCCAGGGCCTGGGCGAGTTCCCGGTCGGTCTCCAGCATCCCGAAGTCCAGGAGCGTCGAGGAGATGGCGGTCGCCTCGCCCCGCAGCATGTCGTCGAGCACGGCGACGAGTCCCTCCGCGCTCCGCTTTCCCACCCGTACCCACAACAGGGGGAACAGGAGGATCGTGGCGAGCACGCCGACGAGCAGCACGCGTCCCGGCGCGGCCGACGCGTCTTCCCGGGCGATCGGACGCACGAAGGCGGTGTGGCTCGCGAGGGGCAGGAGCAGGGCGGCCCACGGTGGGCTCGCCTCACCGGCCAGCGCGACTGCGAGCATCGCGGCGCCGGTCACGGGGAGCAGGACCCACGGCAGCGCCGAGAGGCGCGGCGACCCGCTCGCGGCGACCAGGAGCGCGGCCACGCACAGGAGCCAGCCGGCGGCCGTCGCGACCACGAGACCCGTCAGCATGAGCGCCGAGGGGAGCGACGGCAGGACGGACGGCGCCGCGAAGAACTCGGTCTGCCCCTGCGCGACGGCGAGCTCGACGACACTCACCCACAGCGCGGAGACGGCGGCTGCCAGCCCCACGCCCGCGACGAGCGCGACCGTGTCCAGACTGCGCAGGCCCGTGCGCCGGATGGCGTGCACGGCGCGCCGGAAGCACACCGCCGCGAGCAGGAACGCGGAGGCGGTCAGCGCAAAGTCGGCGGGCGACGCCAACCACCCGAACGGATCCTCGATGCCGAAATCCCCGGGATCGAAGGCTGCCTCGAGCCACGGGAAGCGGGTGGCCGGATCGATCCACGCGAGCACCGTGCGGCCGAGCAGCGCGAGCACGCCCAGCAGCAGCCACCGAAGCGACGGGAACGCCACGTGTCGTGCCACGATCCGGGTGCCTGCGACGACTCCGGCGAGCCAGAGCACGAGCAGCATCCAGCCCGTGCGTCCGCGGCGCCCCTGCTCGAGACGATCCCTCACGGCCGCGATCCCGGGCGGGGTCACGACCCCGCGCAGGAGCGGCACGCCGTCTGCCTCCTGGAGGAGGAAGCTCCAGGTCGCCTCCGCGTCCGGGGGCGGCGCGGCCGGCGGGAGGATCTCGACCCGCTCCACGCCGAGCGGGGCGAGCCACCGGTGCGCGAACGGGCGCGTTCCGACCTCGGCGGGCGGCACCTCCTCGATGACGACGGTTGCCGTGAGCGTGCCGCCGCGCACGGCGACCGGGCCCGCGACGAGCGCACGGAGGAACGGGCCCTCGTGCCAGTTGAAGGTGCCCGCGCGAAAGCTCGACCGCCACGGAGGGGGAGGTGGGAACGACGGATTCGGCGCCGGTCGGCCGGCCCAGGCGCGCTCGCCGCCCGGTCCCTCCCAGAGGAGACCGTCGACGCCCGAGCGCGCGCCGAGCGCAGCCAGGGCGTCGAAGAGCGCGGCCTCCTCGTCCTCGGCCGCGGTCGCGAGCGCCGTTTCCGCGTGCTCGACGGCGGCCTGGAGTCGCTGCCGTGCCGCCTCCAGATCGCGGTGGACGACGGCGGCCGCGCGCGACGCGAGGTCCACGCGCTCGGCCGCGACCTGCTCCTCGCTCACGCCGCAGGCCGCGAGACCGAGAACGACGAGCAAGACGGCCGGAATCGCCGCGCGAGGCCGGACCATCAACGGCGCTCCGGCCGCGTCGTCTCCCGGATCGAGTCGAGGGTCCACGTGCCGCGCCCGTCGCCCTTCATCGTGATCGTCAGCAGCGTCGTGACGGGGTCGCGCCCGCGCGGCGTGTACCGGTACTCGTACTTCCGTACCGCCCACCCGCGCGGCAGCCGCTGGTCCTTGTCCGTGACGTCCTTGAGTCTCGGCGCCGACACGCGGGCGAAGTAGTTCTTCAGGGCCTTCGCGGCCTGCGCCGCCTTGTAGGTCCCGGACACGCGGGGTGCGAAGAGGCTGAGGCTCAGCGTGCCCCGCGCCGGCATCAGGGCGACCACCCCGCCCGGCTTCTTCGCCTCCCACGCGGCCCTCACCTGCTTGTACTGCTGCTTCGAACCGGGGGTCCTCAGCGGCTGGAGCCCGTCGGCCCGGGCCGAGGCGGCCGCCACCGCGAGGAGGCACGCGGCGAGGAGGCAGGCCGCGGCGGCGAGGGCACGAGCCCGCCTGCCCGCCGGTCGAGGCGGCTGCGGGGCTTCGTTGGGGTCGGCGGCGGTCGTGGGACCGGAAGACATCGGACCTCCCGTTCGACGTCGGTGCCGCAAAGCCGGGACCGATCGCGTGCCGGCCCAACCCTGCCGGCCGGGACGCACGATAACCCACCGGAGCCCAGAAGGTTAGGCTCCCCCGGTTCGGGGCCGCCGGCGGTGCGGTTCCCCGGGTGGGGACGGCGGCGTCTCTCGGCGGATACGGACGTTCGGCGAACGGGATCCCCCGCTGCCGGCTGCGGTCCGTGACCGCTCTGCCTGCCGCCTGCACCCGGCTCGGGCGCTCGTGGTGGCCGTCGGGGGATGCGGGCCCCTACGACCGCGGGTTGGGACCGGTCCACAGACCGCCGCGAGCCTTCACGTTCTCGAGGAAGCCACGCGCCGGCCGGATGCCCAGACTCTCTACGGCCGCGAGCAGCGATTCCTCCGGAACCAGGAACTCCTCGCTCTCGTAGCTCAGGAGGGTGGTGAACACCTGCTCGCCGACGGTCCTCCGCCATACCTCGACATGAGGACCGCGCCTGCGAATGAGACCCGGGGCGAGCTCGGCCCCGTGGTCGAGGCGAAGCGCATCGCGTACCGCCTCAAGCCTGTACCAGTTCACCGGCCTGCAGGAACCGAGCGCCGTCCGTGTTCTGGGCGAACTGCCACTCTGCGAACGTTTGACCGGACGCCTCCGCGAGTGCCCTCAGACCCGCCTCGAGGTTCCGGGCGGCGCTTTCCGGCGATCTTCCGTGCGCGACGTGCCCGTGTACGGACCTGGCAATCCAGCGGTCTTCCTTCCCCTCCGGTCCCGGCACGCGGTAGACGAACCCATCCAACTTCTTCTGGGCCATCTCCGGATTCGGGTCCGCGCTCGTGTTCGGATGACCCTTCACGGGGGATCCTCCAGGGGTTCCCAGCAACGGTACCCGAGGAGAGGGACATACGGCCGTAGGGCGGCAGTACGGAGGGTGTCAGAACCAGATCCATCGCCCTCGTCCTCCGTGTTGTCCTCCCCGTTGCCTCACGGCTGACGATCACGCGAGAGCTCGGCCTCGCAGTCGATCGGTTCAGGTCCAGGTCGTCGATGTCGAGGAGCGTCGGATCGAGCACCAGATCCGGGATCCACTCCCGCGTCCCATCCCGAGTGGAACGTGAGTCCGAAAGCGTGGGGGGGAGGCCACGTCGGAGAGATGAAACAGCCGTCGAGAATGAGCATCAGGCGCAACGGCGAAGCGTGCCTCGCGCGCACGGCCCAAACGTCGGGCGCTCTCTCGTGTTCGGGGCGATGCGAGTATGCTGCGCCTACGTCCATACGGACTCGAGAGTCCCTCGGGCAGGACGGGCAGGAGACGGCCCATGACGGCCGCCTTCGGCGAGTGGTCCGGCGCGCGGCACGACCACGGCGATCTGGTTTGAATGACTGTCGAGGAGCACCGGAAGAAGATCGTGACCACGCGCGGCCCCTGTAGGCCGCTCGACGCCGATGCGGTGGAGCCCCGTCACGCCGCCTGTCCCCAGGACGCCATTCCACACACCGGGTAGATCCACCATGCAAGACTCCGTGCGCCTTCAGGTCGATGGTCGTGAGGTGGAGGTGGCCACCGGCGCCAACCTCCTGGTGGCGGCGGACGCCGCCGGGGCCTACGTGCCGCGCCTCTGCTGGGCGCCGGGCCTCACGGTGGACGGCGCCTGCGGGCTCTATGTGGTAGCGGTGGGGGGGCAGCCGGTTCTCGCCTGCGAGACGCAGGCCGAACCCGGCATGGTCGTCGACACCACGGATCCGGCCGCGGTCGCCATCCGGCGCCGCCGCCTCGAGCTGGTCAAGGCGGACCACGCCAACGACTGCGAGCTCTGCCCGAAGAACGAGCGGTGCGCGCTTCAGGAGGCCTCGCGCGCGGCCGGGGTGGACGTCCACGTTCAGGAGAAACTGGCGTATCCCGCGGGCGTGGACAAGAGCCACCCGTTCTTCGACCTCGATCGGACCCGCTGCATCCTCTGCGGATCGTGCGTGAAGGCGTGCCGCGACCTCCAGGGCCTCGGCGCGCTCGAAATCGTCGGGAGCGGATTCTCCCGGCGTGTCCGCGGCACGGGCGACGTGGATCTCGGCGCGACGAACTGCGAGTCGTGCGGTCTGTGCGTCGATCTCTGCCCCACGGCGAGCCTGCTGCCGAAGGTCTACCAGGTACCGACCGAGGAGGTGCGGACGGTCTGTCCGTACTGCGGCGTGGGCTGCACGCTCTACCTGGGACTCTACGACGGTCAGCTCAGCTCCGTCCGCGCCGACCCGGACGGGCCGGCGAACCGCGGCGCGCTCTGCGTGAAGGGCCGCTTCGGCCTGGTCGACGTCGTGAACTCGACGAGCCGCCTCGAGGCGCCGCAGATCAGGGACGGCTCGGGCGTGCTACGGGTCGCGTCGTGGGACGAGGCCCTGGACACGGTTGCGAACGGCTTGAAGAAGCACGTCGAGAAGGACTCGTTCGCGATGCTCGCCTCGGCCAAGGCGACGACGGAGGAGGGCTATCTCCTCCAGAAGTTCACCCGGGCCGTCATGCGTACGAACAGCGTGGACCACTGTGCCCGGCTCTGCCACGCCCCGACGGTCACGGCCCTGGCCCAGACGTTCGGCAGCGGAGCGATGACCGGCTCGATCGACGACGTGGAGCACGCGGATTGCCTGTTCGTGATCGGCTCGAACACGACCGAGACCCACCCCGTCATCGGTGCACGCATTCGCCGGGTGCACCAGAGCGGGACCCCCCTCCTCGTGGCCGATCCGCGCGGCACCGACCTCGCGCGGCGCGCGGACCTCTGGCTCCGGAATCTGCCCGGATCGGACACCGACCTGCTCGGAGGCATGGCGCGCGTCATCGTCGAGGAGGGGTACGTCGACGCGGAGTTCATCCGCGAACGCACCGAAGGCTACGACGAGCTCGCCGCCTCGCTGCAGGCATTCACTCCGGCTCTCGTGGAGGAGCGCACGGGCGTGCCCTGGACGCACGTCCACCAGGCCGCGCGCATGATCGCGAGGAGCGACGCCACGCTCTTCCTGTTCGCCATGGGCAGCACGCAGCACGCGCACGGCACCGAGAACGTGCGCGCGGTCTCCGATCTCGCGCTGCTGACGGGCCACATCGGTCGCAAGGGCGCGGGCGTCGCGCCGCTCCGCGGCCACAACAACGTGCAGGGGACCTGCGACGTGGGGTGTTTGCCGGACCTGCTCCCCGGGTATCAGCCGATCGCCGACCCGGAGGCGCGCGCGAGGGTCGGGGAGGTCTGGGGTGAGAAGCCCCCGATCAAGCCGGGACTCGGCCTCACCGACATGTGGGACGCCATTCTCGAGGGCCACATCCGGGCGATGTGGGTGGTGGGCGAGAATCCCCTCCTCTCCGAGCCGGACTCGAAGAAGGCCGAGAAGGCGCTCCGGGCGCTCGACCTCCTGATCGTGCAGGACCCCTTCCCGACCGGCACCGCGGACCTCGCCCACGTGGTGCTGCCCGCGACGACGTTCGCGGAGAAGGACGGCACGTTCACGAACACCGAGCGGCGGATCCAGCTCGTTCGGAAGGCACTGGAACCGGTCGCCGGATCGCGCACCGACCTCGAGATCGTCTGCGAGGTCGCGAAGCGCATGGGGGCGGCGGGGTTCGACTTCGAATCCGCTTCCGACGTGATGGACGAGATCGCGCAGGTTGCCCCGATCTACGGCGGCGTCAGCCACGCCCGCGTGGCCGCCAGCGCCGAGGGTCTGCAGTGGCCGTGCCCGACGGCGGATCACCCGGGGACGTCCACGCTGCATACCGACGGCTTCCCCCGACCCGGAGGCCGTGCCGCGTTCGCGCCGCTCGTCCACCATCCCGTGGCCGAGGCCTGCGACCACGACTACCCCCTCGTGCTCGTGACGGGGCGCACGTTGGCCCAGTTCCACACCGGCAGCATGACGCGTCGCGTATCCGGTTTGAACGAGATGCGCGGCGAGGAGCAGGTCGAGATCCACCCGGTGGACGCCCGGGGGCTCGGCATCGAGGACCGCGACGTCGTCCGGGTCACCTCGCGCCGAGGCACGCTCACCGTGCGCGCCCACGTGACGGACCGGTCGCCTCAGGGCTCGGTGTTCATGACCTTCCACTTCAGCGAGACACCGGTGAACCGCCTCACGATCGCGGCGCGGGATCCCGAGTCGGGGATCGCAGAGGCGAAGGTCTGCGCCGTGAAGGTGGAACCCACGGGCGAGGGCGACCTCGCCGACCTCCCCTGACTTCGAGCACCCTCTCCCGCATCAACGCGGGGTGGTCGGGTCGCCTGGAGCCTCCATGCGGCGTCTCCTGTTCGCCTTGCTCGCCCTCGTCTGCGTCGCCACGCTGCTGTGGCGCCTCGGGACCGGCGCGTGGCCCGGTGTACGTCCCGACGGCCCGGTCCGCGGGCGCGGCGCGGCGGACGAGGCGCGCGAGCCCGAGCTGCGCGGGCAGCCGCCCGAGGCTGTCGAGGACGCATCCAGCGCCCCTTCCGTGGTTCCCGACACACCGCCGGACGGGCCCCACGGCACGCTCACCGGCCGTGTGGTCGGGCTGCGGGAGGAGCCGCTGCCGGACGCGGGTGTGTCGGGGCTCGGCGTGTTCGACATCTTCGGCAACGCGAGCCGGTACTGTTCCGCGTCCGCCGGTGCCGATGGACGTTTCCTGCTGTACGTGAAGGCCGGCATCCCCACGATCGTGGTCGCCGATGCACCCGGCCGCGGCCCCGTCGTGGGCCCGCGCGTCCAGTTGGAGGCGGGCGCCACACGGGACGTGGGCACGTTTCGCCTGGCGCCGGAACGCCGGCTCCCCGTGCGGGTGGTCGACGACAAGGGCACGCCGGTCGAAGACGTCGAGGTGTGGCTGACGTCGGAGACGGATCCACGACCGGAGGGCTGGGACCTTGCGCTCGCGGCCAGCGAAGTCCTGGATGCGCGCGCGACGGATGCAGACGGTCGCGTCTTCTTCGACGGGCTCCCCGCCGGGACCTGGAGGGTGACCATCGACACGGGCGCCCTGGAGGTGTGGGATCAGGTGCGCGAGCACGTCGAGGCGAACGGTGAGGTCGTCGTCTTCGTCCTGCCCTCGCGGTCGACCCCGCTCACGGTTCGCGTGCACCTGAAGATCGTCGGCCCGAACGGTGAGCCGGTGCCGTGGGCCTCGATCGGCCTGGAGGCCCAGGACTCTTCGGTGTCGTCGGGGTACAGCGCCGGCTCCGACGAGTCGTTCGAGCTGGAGTGCGGCGGGGGCCCGGTACGGCTGATCGTCCAGGAGGCGCAGGACGCGGACGGCACGCCGCTGGGATACGCGCCCGTCGTGATCTCCGACGTGCGGGGACTCGAGAACCCCGTCGTCATTCGTCTGGAGCGGGGCGCCACGATCACTGGCCGGGTCTCGTGGCCAGGGGATCCGGGGACGTGGAAGGTCCGTGCGGTCGGCTGGTTCGACCCCGATCGCCGGGTGTGTGTGCCGTCTCACGAGGCCGGACCCACCCACACGTACCTGAGCTTCGACACGCAGGCAGAGGCAGATGGTTCCTTCTGCCTGGTCGGGCTCCCGCGCGGTCGCTTCACCGTGCGTGCATCGGGACCCGGCC
>JAUXCH010000362.1 GCA_030618975.1 Planctomycetia bacterium | reverse complement strand
CTTCTGACGCGGCCCACGACCCTTGGGTGGCGTTCTGAGAGGGGCAGTGCGCCAGGACAAACCTGGACAGGGCGGAAGTCATGACCTGACCGAAACTCTGTAGTGGGGCCCCCAGCTTCAGGGCTCTGAGGACTTCCGGTGCTGAGTGCCACGACATTCAGCACATTGTGTTCGACTTCTCGACACGGCGGCTGGAGGTGGGCAGCGACCAGGACAGGGCTGGCGCCTTCCTCGGGATGGCCCGGTTGGGGTACCTCGCCGGGGCTCGATCCGAGAATGGGCTCGTTGTCCTGGTCCTGGGCGGTGACCTCCTTCCTCGGGTGGCGGTCTCCCGATCTCAGGCGCAAACGCCACAGCGAGCGGCACGATTGACCTCGAGTCGCCTACGGTGGGCGTCCTGCTTCGCCGCGGCCAGGCGGGCAGGGATCTCCCCTCCTTCGCCGCGATACATCTCATCCGGCGTCTGACCTCGAAACGCGGAGTGGGGGAGGTGGGTGTTGTGCTCCTCGACGTAGAACGCGACGAGCTTTCTGACCTTCGCCGCCGAGTCGAGCTGGTGAAGGAGGAGCCACTGGTGTTTCAGCACGCACCACCAGGCTTCGATCCTCACGGCTACTCCACCCGCGGCACAAACCTCTGCCGCCGTCGCTACGGCACCAGCATCTCCGCGGCCTCGCGTTCCGCGTCGCTGAGGAGGCTGAAGTCGCTGTAAATGTCCGTGCTGCGAACCAGAACATTCGGGCGAACTGTGACGAGTAGTCGGCACCGCATGAGTGGGAGAGACGCGTGAGTTCACCGCGACTTGCTCGGTGCGTCCTTGATTCGCTGCAGGGCGGGCGTAACCGATGTAACAGCAGCAGGTCCTGTGCCGGGGTCGATGAGATCCGCACTCTGGGGGATCCGGATTCGGGGAACCGGCGGGGAACCTCCGGGGAACTGGCCCACCTGCCCAACTTCCCAAGCTGAAGGAAGGGTCGTCGGTTCGAGCCCGATCGGGCGCTCCACTTCTCCTTGCCGCTTGCTGCACTCCTTCGCAGCGCATTGCGGCTCCGCGCATTGAATCTGGGTGATTGAGGGCTTTGCGGATGGTGGGGCCGGCGAACCGCTCCGCCGCAACGAGATGCGAACAACTGCGAGGAGATGACTCCAGCCTGGCCAGGCAGGTGGCCAGGCGAGATTCGCGGGGGGTGGCCAGGCGGGATGACGTGAGGCCGAACAGAGGGTGCGGACCGTCGTGAGGCGCAGCTCGGCTAGGATGGTGGACGAAGAGCGGAGATCTGCCTTGACACGCACCACCATCGCGATTCTGGTCGCCGCGCTCGCGGGCGCCTGCGGCTCCCGTGCCGACCCGACTCCGACCGAGGAGGAGCAGGTGAGGGCCGCCTTCCACCGGGTGCTCGAGGCGGCTCTCGCCGACGACTTCGCGCGGGAGTGGGAGTGCTTTGGGTCCACTGCACGCACGTACTGGTCCGAACAGCTCGCTCTCTGGAAGGCACTCGATCCCGGATCCGAGAGGTGGGCGGACCTCGATGCTGAGCACGGGCTGACCCGCGATGAGATCCTCGGACTCGACGCGCGCCAGTTCTTCGTCGCGTGCCGGGAAGGCCGGGTCCGCCGGTACCCCGAGGAGTGGGCCGAGCAGAAACGCCTGCTCCCGTCACTCGGTCCCGGGGTCGTCGCGTTCCAAGGGGACCGCCACGCGTCGCTGACCTTTCGGGATTCGATCCTGGACGACGTCGACATTCAGGAGCAGGTCTACCGGTTCAAGGAAGAGGACGGAGAGTGGCGCTACTTCCAGCACGGCGCCATATCCATCTCGTTCCCACGGTCGGACTGGAGGGAGCCGGCCCTGGAACTTCCGTGGGCCCCGGGGGCGGAGCAGTTCCAGTCCACGGAGTTCGGCCTCGTGGTGAACGTGCTCGTCGACGGGCGAGTTGTCGTGTCCGGTGAGGCGGTGGGCGAGACCGCACTGCGCAAGATGATCCCGGATCACGACGAGGACGCAGGACTCGTGGTCTTCCGCTGCGATGCTCGCGTCCCGTACCGGGTCGCAGCGCGGTGGCTCGGTCTGCTGTGCGAGGCCGGCGTCGTTCCGGTGGCCTGCGCTGTGACCGAGGTCGAAGGGGGCCAGAGCATGCGTCCCGCCCCCGAGGACGACCGGCTGTTCCTCCAGACGGCCGAGCATCGCTTGGACTACGACCCTCCGGACGGCCCCTTCACGCCCGATGCCGTGGTCGATGCTGGGGCTGGTGCAATCGATGTGGATGCGCACGAACGCTTGGCGCGCTACTTCGCCGCGCTCGCGGAGATGGGAAGGCCCGCGAGGGTTCTCGTGCGCGCCAGTCCGGACGCATCCTGGGACGCGGTGGTACGGATTATCGCGATGCTCCGGGCGGGCGAGGTCCGGGACGTGGCCCTGACCGAGCCCATCCGACAGGAATCACCGGACAGCTTACGAGTCGACGGTCGCTGGCCGCCTGGTCCTGAGGGCGCCGGGAGGTTCATTCCGCCCACCGAGCATCCGGGAGGCCAGCGCATTCTGGGCCGGCGCTAGGCCTCGATAGCGGGTACGTTGTTCACAGCCCGGCCGGTAGGCGTGCGTAGGGGGCCAGCCCTCCGATGCCTCTGTAGATTGGGGGCGTCGACAACTCGAACAGAACGTGCAGAAGGTCGTGACACGTAGCTCGGCTGGGACTTCCACCACTTCATGGTGTCCGGAGCGGAGAGGCTCCGGGAAGCTCTTCGAGATGCGCGGAGAAGGTCCACCGGAGTGCCGTCGGACTCGATGTCCGTACTCACGTAGGCCTCAGGCATGCACCTGACCTACGGCTTGCCCTTGATCTTGACGATCCGTTCGCGCGTCCGGTTCTTGACCGTCAGCTCGAGCTCGCCCTCCTGCTTCATCGACTTCGCGAACGCGGCCGCGTCGGCCACCCCTTCACTGCCCACGTGCGTGATGATCTCGAACGGCACCAGACCGGCCACGGACGCCGGCTTCCCGCGCTCGACCTCGGCGAGGATCACGCCTGGGGCGTCGTCTGCGAGCTGGAAGTAACGGCGGACCTCATAGGTGAGATCCTTGACCGTGAACCCGAGAGCCTCGAGCTCGATGGGGAGAGCGGCCTCGAAGTGCGTGGGCCCCTCCGTCACGACGAAGTCCTGCTTCTTCACGTCTCCGTCCACGACGTACTCGAGCGTGAACGGGTTCTCGAACCCGATGGAGGTGAGCTGGCGATTGAGGACGTTCTCCACGCTCGGCCACGGCCGGCCCCTGGGGAATCCCGCGCGGAGCTTCTCCATCTGATTCATGAGGTCGCTCATGTAGTCCGGGACCCCGCCCGGAGCGGCCACGTCGATCGGCTTGGGCCTCTCCGGCGTGTGGATGCGGAGGAGGATCGCTCCGGGTTCGATGCCGGCCTTCGCGGCGGGCGAGTCCGGATACACGAAGGACACCAGTGCCCCGCTCTTCCCGTCGCGGGTGAGGTGGGCGACCTCGTTGGCGCGAGCGAGCTCACGGTTCAGGGCCTGCATCTCGACGCCCAGCCAGGCAAGCCTGCGCTCCTGCTGCTCGGACAGCGGAACGTTGCTGAGATCGGCGTCGGACTCGGGAGACGCGAATGCCGGCGCGAGGTGGGCCATCGGCATCGTCAGGGTCTCGCGATCGTCCCACGGCTGCCGCTGCTCGGTCGATCGCCGGGAGGTGGGCAAGGCGACCATCTCTCCCTCCGGCGTGAACAGGAACAGGCTCTTCGGGTTGCCCGACAGCACGGGGAACAGGAGTGCCCGCCACCCCTGGTACCAGCTCTCGAGGCGCGCGTGCTGGAACCAGCGGACGGATGAAGCGCCTTGGGGCGTCACGTAGGCCGCCACGAGCAGGCGGCTCCTGAGTTCGTTCGGATCGCATGCGGCCGCGCGCACGGGGGACGGGAGCGGCTGCGCCAGGCGCGCGAGGAACGCGCCGTAGTCCTTGAGCGAGTAGGCGAACTCCGCCACGAGGGGGGCGCCACCCTCGGGCCGGACCTCGATCGTCTCCAGTCGCGCGGTCACGGCCGGGGCCATCGCCGTCAGCACGAGAAGCCGCGAGGGATCGATCAACACGCCGAGAACGTCCCTCTCCGTCTCCTTGCTCCCCTCGTCGTCGGAGGAGCGGAGGAATGAGAACGGAGACTCCTCTCCATCCTTCTTGGGGCTGCGGAAACGGAGGTGTACGGGGAGGATGGCGCGGCGCACGGTCTCCCCGAGGCGATCCAGGAGCGCCTTGTACTCCGGCATGTCGTACGCCGGCCAGTCGAGAGGGGCTCCTCGCCAGGATCCGTCCATCTGGGCCGTGCTGCTCAGGGTGACACCGACGGCAGTCCCGTCCTTCGTTGTGACGAGGGCGTTCGCCCAGACCGACGCGCTCACCGAGCCCCCGTCGAAGACCGTGTACTTGCTGAACGCGCTGCGCGTGGCGAACGCCCACCGCCCTTCGCGCGGCCCGTAGTAGACCGAGGTGTAGGGCGGCGGTGCGCTCGCGTCGAAGGTCAGGGGCTTCACATCCTCCAACGGCCGCTCGAGCGCGAGGATCACGCCGTCCTGCTCACGAAAGACGGCGAACGGGACGGCGGGGATAGGATCGGAGCCCGCACGCCACACCTCGATTCGATCGACGAACCGCGGGTGGATCTGCAGGTCGCGTACGAGCACGCGATCCGGCGCCAACACGTACCCGCCGAGCTCGAGAGCCCTCCGCTGACGCACCACCTGCGCCAGGCTGTGCGACCAGGAGGAGCCCTCCCGGGCTCCGTACGGCGGCTCCCCTCGGTCGTAGCGGAGCCAGACGTTCACGCGGGCGACGGAGGGCGCAAACGCCTCCGCCAGGCTCTTCGTCTCCTCGGCTTCGTTGGCGCTTTCCTCCGCAAGAGCGGGCAACGCGATCACGGCGAGGCAGAGGAGCAGGGCCGGTGTTAGCCAGCGGCGGTGCGTGCGGAATAGGGTCGAGCGCGGCATGGTTTTCTCCTCGGCGCTACTTGCGTTCGTAGTCACGGGCGAATTCCAGGACGATCTGGCGCATTAGACCGTTGCGCAGGATCGTCAGCAGGACGCGGGATCTGGTCTCGAGAAAGGCGAGCTTCTCCTCGTGGACGGACTTCACGTCCTCGATGTTCTCGACCTTCACCCCGCCGATCTTCAGGAGGATGTCGTTTCTTGCGAGCCCTGCGGACGACGCGTTGCCGGGACGCCTCACGCCGTGGACGAACACGCCCTTCTTACGGTGGAAGAAGAGGCCGGGATTGTCGAACTGGTTGATCTCCTTCACGGAGAAGTCCCAGCGGGGAAGATGGAGCTCCTTCCCCTCCACGTCCCCCTTGGCACGCGGCATCAGCTCGATCTCGAGCGTCTCGTCACCGCGCAGGACCTTCAGGGGCACGGGCTCGCCCTGCGTCAGGAGCGCCAGCCGCAGGCGGATGGCGGGGAGGTCCTCCTCCGCGACGGCCGTGAGCGACTCGCCGTCGAGGGCCAGCAGACGGTCGTTCGGCTGGATCCCCGCGCGTCGCGCCGGACTCTCCGGCGCCGTTCCTGCGACGATGACGCCCTCGTCTCCCTCGAAGTACGTGTTGCGGTTGAAGTCGCGCAGCGCCTGGAGCTGGACCCCGGTCCAGCTCCACGGCATCTTGCCCTGGTCCCGAAAGCGGGGCAGTACCTGCTTCATGGTGCTCGTCGGCACCGCGGAGCCCATGTCACCGCCCGAACG
>JAUXCH010000940.1 GCA_030618975.1 Planctomycetia bacterium | reverse complement strand
GCGCGAGTTTCGTTCTTCTTGACGTAGTCCGCGCGTTCTAGCCGGAAGTTCCCGCACCTCGAAGACGCGAAGGCCCTGAAGATGGCCGTACGCGTCGGATCGGGGTGCTTCCGTTCTGGCTACATGATGGCTTGCCGAACTCCCAAGAGGTCGAAGGCATGCTGCTGCCCGGCCGTGGGGTTTGTCTGGAGTTCGAACTCCGCGTCGGTGCGACCTTGGATCCGGATCCGGTTCCGAGTGACGGTGGCCAGGTCCTGGAGCAGCGTCCGGAAGGAGTGGACCGGCTCGTCGTCCTCGGTTCGTTTCGTCTTCGCCTTCTCTTCCGCCGCCTTCGAGCGCTTCGCTTTCGCCACGGGGGAGGCGCGCCGCTTGCGGCCCTCCTCCTTCTCGTGATCCTCGAAGAGGATCGGGGCCAGGGCGCGGCGCATGTGCCAGTCCACGTGGAAGGCCAGCATGCAGAGGAAGATGTGGGCACGTACGCGATCCTCGAGCCGATGGCGGATGGGTCGCACCAGCAGGTCCACCGTCTTCATGCAGCGAAACGCCCGCTCGACCCGCGAGAGTGACTTGTAGGTCTCGACGGTCTCCTCGGTCGAGAGCTCGTCCTCGGGCACGTCGGTACGGATCACGTAGATCCCGTCCAGTGCGCTCTCCCGCGCAATGCTGTCCTCGTCGCGCTCCCAGGTGAAGGAGGTGTCCGTGATCTCGTGGGTGAAGTGCTTGCTCATCTTGGAGCGGGCCATGTCCCGACCGGCGCGGAACGCGATCTCCTTCTCCCCGCGCAGCGGGTTCTTCTTGCGGCGCGTCGCCCGGGCGATCTTCTCCAGCACCCGTTCTGCGACCTGGAGCAGTGCCTTGCGCTTTCGGGCCCGCTCGTCTCCCAGCAGCGGGTTCTTGCACACCATCAGACGCTCGCCGGGATACTCCGTGGACGTGATCTCGCCGAGGTCCGTCTCGTCGAAGAGCGAGAGTTGGAGATCGCCACGCTCCACCAGGCCCTGGATCGCAGGGGCCCGAAGTGCCGTGACCCAGCTCAGGCCCTCGGCCGGGCGGAGATCCTCCCGGATCCGGGCCTCGGTGAGCATGCCCCGGTCGCCTACGAGCACCACACGCTTGAGTCCGAAACGGTTGCGGAGCTTCTCCACCTGGGAGGCGACGGTCGTGGGATCATCACGGCTTCCCTCGAAGACCTCCACCGCCACCGGACACCCCTCCTTGGTGGTCAGCAGCCCGAACTCGACCTGGAGCTTGCCCTTCTTCTTGTCCCGGGGGTAGCCGAACTGGGCCAGGGGACAGGTACGCCCTTCGAAGTAGGTGGAGGTCAGGTCGTAGAGGACGACGGCTCCGTCTTCGAGGTGACGTCCGGCGAGCTTGTCCTCGATCCGGTCCTGCCGGGGCAGGATCCAGTCCATGGCCTCGTAGAACTCATCCTCGGTGGAATCGGTGACGCCCAGCATGGCCCCGAGGGTGGAAGTGGCCGTCTCCTCGGCGACGGCGCGCGCGAGGGCCAGCTTGGAGTCCGCGAAGAGGACACGCTGGACGATCATGGCCAGGGCGCGCTGGCGCTCGGGACTCTTGCGGGAGGCGAGAAGAGCCGGCAGGCCGAGCTTGTTCAGGGTGCCGACGACGGCGGCGACGTGTCCGTGGGGCAGCGAGCGCACGATCTCGATCGCCTCGGAGGGGGCGAGGAAGGTCTCGCCCTTGAGCGCCTGGGTGACGAGCTCGATGACGGGCGGTGGGAGGTGGGTGATGTTGGCGAGGGTGCGGTGCTTGACCTTGCCGTCCTCGCGGAAGGAGGTTCGGACGAGGTAGGAGTGGTAGGCCTTGCCCTTGGCTGGTCGGCTTGTGATCTTGGCTACGTGCACTTGTCGCTTCCATGCCTACGGAAACGTTACAGGCAAATCCCGCAAGCGCAAGGTTCTGGATTACT
>JAUXCH010000967.1 GCA_030618975.1 Planctomycetia bacterium | reverse complement strand
CCGCCCGCCCAGGAGGGGGGCACGGTGAGGCCCCGCCCGGCGAGGCTGACCGTCACGGTTCCCTCGTCGAAGTCCAGGGCGGCCTCCGGGACGAGCCGGATCGCTCCACCCAGCCGCTCGCCCCGCTTCAGGCCGAGCGCGCCGCCGAACGCGCTGCCGAGCGCGGCGAGGTCGACGTCCAGCGTGCCCGCGCCGTGGGCGCCGACGCCCGCCTCGGCCAGGCTGACCTCGAGCGGCTCCTTCCCCGCGGCGCCCGTCCACCTCGCGATCGAGCTCGTGAGCCCGAGGAGGACGATCCGCACGGGCACGTCGTCCTCGCCCGCATCCCGGAGGACCCGGAGCTGGACCACGATCTCCTTCTCCACGTGTCCGTTCGGGGAGAGGTCGGACGGCGCGATGTCGAGGCCCAGGACGCGGATGCCGGTCCGGACGTCGAGACCGTCCTGCGCTTCGGCGACGACGCGCGCGCCGATCCGCCCGGCCCGGAACGACTCGAGAGCCGGTACGAACCCGCGCAGGCTCGCGAGACGACCCAGGTCCGCCTGGACGACGAGCTCGCCCTTGGCGCTCGGCGTCGATCCGGTCCGGATCTCCCAGGGCTTCGACGCGTTCACGGTCACGGCCTGCCCCGCCGACAGGCGGCCGGACTGGACGACGACGAGCTTCGACGCGGGGTCGTGCCGGCCCTCGAGCACGAGCTCCACGAGCGGTTCGCGGAACTGCCTGGGCCGCTCGCCGCTCTCGTCGAGGAGCTCCACGTCCTCCATCCGGAGGACGACCTTGCCGCCCGTGCCCTCGTCGCCCTCCCTGACGTTGGCGGTGGCGAGGATCTTCCGTGCGGCGACGCGCAGGTTGCCCGCGGTCCTGAGCGCGAGCCCGTCGGCCTGCGCTTCCACGCGGCCCACGATGCGGCCCTCGGCCTCCGCCTCCGCGTCGACCGTCAGCCGGAAGCGACCGCGCAGGCCCTGGATGCCCGAAGCGCCCTCCACGATGCCCGCGAGGCGCGAGAGGTCGATCTCGGGCACGTCGATCTTCACGGGGCCCTCGCGCGCGCCCGAGAGGGACACGTCGATGCTCAAGGGCGCGTCCCCGCCGCCCACGGCTGCGTCGACCGCCTGCGCCGCGAGCCGGAGCGTGAAGCCGCCGTCCCTCGCGAGGGCCGCGACGACGTCCAGGTCGCGGAGCTCCTCCGCCCGTGTCGCGGACGGGAGCGTCGCGCGCACGACGCCATCGACGATCTCGACGCGGAGCTTCATCCCGGCCGCCGCCTCGTCGTCGTCCTTCTTCGCCGCGGGGGGCTCCGCCTCGCCGGCCGGGACCTCCTGCTCGAAGAGCCCGTCGGCGTTGCTGCGGCCCCCGGCGTCCTTCGAGAAGGCGATGCGGGGCTGCTCGATCAGGACGTCGGCGTCGAGGTCGCCGCCGAGCAGCGCGAGCACGGAGACGTCGACGTGCACGTGCTGGATCGTGGCGAGCGGTTCGTCGAAGCCCGCGGGGCTCCGCACCACGATGTCGTCGAGGTCGAGCCCCCGGCCCCAGAACGCGAAGGCCTTTCCGATGGTCACCTCGCGGTTCAGCGCGTCGCCGATCTTCTCGGCCACCAGGCCCCGCACGAAGGGCAGCGAGAGGGCCAGCGGCGTAGCCACGACGAGCAGGAAGAGGATCATGCCGAGGAGGAGGAGCCGCCGGGGCCAGCGGCGGCGCTTCACCGGCGCGGTCGAGACCTCGTCCGGGGTGCTTGCGGGTTCGTCCACGGCGTCGTCTCCGAAGGAGCAGGAGTCGTCAAGGTACCTGGGGG
>JAUXCH010000799.1 GCA_030618975.1 Planctomycetia bacterium | reverse complement strand
GTGCTCGGGCTGCGGCCCTTCGGGCCTCCGCACCTGCGCTCCAAGCCGCAAGCGACCAGGCGGGCTCGTGGTGTTCAAGGACGGCTACGGACTCTTCGTCAAGCACGCCCAGGGCGTCGCGAACGCGGACGGCGTCGTCTTCACCGAGGACGTGCCCGACGCCGCCGTCCTCGGGACGTTCTGGGCCCTGGCCGCAGACGACGAGGTCGTCGCCATGCGGGCCGAGTGGGTCGAGGAGGAGGTCGAAACGGAGGAGGTCGTGGGCTGCGCGTCCATCGCCGAGCTCCTGGCAGCGAACGTCGGCCGGTCGGTCACCCTCACCCTGGGGCTGGAGGAACGACCCCGTGTGGCGGGCACCGTCGTCGAGGTGCCGCTCCTGGCTGGCCGGCGACCGGCGGTGCTGGTCGTGGTGGAGGTCGACGAGAAACGGCTCGTGCTCCCCATCTCCACGGTCCGGAGCGTGGAAGGCGAGGACCTCGTGACCACGCGGACCGCAAAGCGGACGAAGACCGAGCGCACGAAGCGGCTGTCCTTCCTCCTCGGGGCGGAGGCGGCCGGCCGCGAGGCCGCCCTCACGATCTTCTACTTCCGCCCCGGCATCCGCTGGATCCCGGCCTACCGGATCGGCGGCTCCTGGAAAGGCGAGGTCTCCCTGGCCCTCCAGGCCGAGATCCTCAACGACGCCGAGGACCTCGAGGGTGTGCCCCTGCACCTGGTGGTCGGCGTGCCCAACTTCCGGTTCCGCGACGTGGTCTCGCCCCTCACGCTGGAGGGCGCGCTCCGCGGCTCCATGCGCGCGAGCGGGGCCGATGCTCAGCTCCTGAGCCAGAGCCTCCCGTCGAACATCCTGAGCAACCAGGAAGTGGCGGTGGCATGGCACGACCGCGCTACCGGGGGCGGCATGGACCTCGCCCCCGAGTTGGCGGCCACCGGCGTGCAGGACTTGTTCGTGTACGACGCGCAGCCCGTACACCTTCCCCGGGGCGCACGGGCGACGGTACCGCTGTGGCGCGCGGACGTGCCCGTGCGTCACCTGTACACGGTGGGCATCGAGGCCGAGCGGGACGCCCGCGGTAACCTGTGCCTCTCCTCCTCGCGTCGGCCGGCCGAACGTCGCACGCCACCCGGGCACCTCGCGAGGAACGACGTCTGGCACCGGCTGGAACTCAGTAACGGCGCAGAGGCCCCCTGGACGACGGGGGCCGCGCTGATGCTCCAGGACGGGAGGCCCATCGCCCAGGAGATCCTCGGCTACACCGCTCCGGGCCAGGCGGCCCTCCTGCCCATCACCGTGGCGACCGACCTGCGCGCCGAAGCCGTCGAAACCGAGGTCGGCCGCGAACCCAATGCGATCCACTGGGCCGGCTACACGTGGGCACAGGTCACCGTCGAGGGCCGGATCGAGGTGCAGAGCTTTCGCACCGAACCGAGCCGGATGCGGGTCCGCGCCGCGGCAACCGGCAAGGCGGAGGGGGCCGAGGGCAGTTCCCTGGAAATCAGGGCCGGCACGGGCGGCGTGAACCCGGAGAGCCTCCTCACGTGGTCCTTCGATCTCCCCGCGGGCGAGACGAGGACGCTCACCTACCGATACTCGTTCTACACGCGGTAGGCACTACTCGATCGGCTCGTCCACGACCCGGGTCTTCGTCGCGACCGCGGCGGCGACCTTGCGTACCACGGCGCGCTCCTTGCGCTGCGTGGTCGCATTCCGGACGTAGCGCCGGTACCAGCGGAGACGTTCCGAGGGCGTCACGGAGATCGGCACCGACGCGGCGAGCTGTGCGAGGTTCTTCTCACGGCGCCGGTCGTCGACGGGCTGGGACAGGAAGCGGACGCGGTCCGTGTCGATGAGGGGAAGCTCGAACCCGGTCTCCAGGCGGCGCACCAGGACGTTCGAGCCCTTGAGGTCGCCGTGGTAGACGCCACCCGCGTGCAGCCCCCCGAGCCAGTCGGCCACGGTGTCCCGGAGGCGCCCTTGCTCCTCCCGCTCCGGTACCCCGTAGAGCGTCCGCACGACGTGGTCGAGGCGCGGCAGGTCCGAGAGGTCCGCGTAGAGCGTGAACACGCGTCCGGCGCGGCGGATCCACGCAAACGGCCGGGCGGTGGCCACCCCCTCCAGCCCGAGCCGGTAGGCATACCGGTAGCCCGCGTCGTGGCGGCGGGGCGCCAGCCGGTCCTTCACGCGGCCGATCCTCCCGAACGGGATGCTCTCCTTCACCACCACGTCGCCGTGGCGTGTCACGTCGGACTTCCGCGCCCGCTTGGCCACGCGTGGGTCGGCGGTCGACAGGGCATCGTCGTGCGCGCGAAGCGCCGCCTCCAGACGCTGGAGGGAGAGGTCCCGGCGCCGCACACCCTCGCCCTCCCCCACGTCGAGGGTGAACTCCTCGTTCTCCTCGAGGCAGCGCCGGGCGTCCTGGGCGGAGGAGCGCATCACACGTTCTTCCACGTCGCCGGACGCCACGGACGCGCCTCGCCGATCAGGCGCCACCAGATGCGGCGCAAGCCCAGGGTACGCAGCAGCCGGGCCCGGATGGGATCGAACCACAGCCGCGCCGCCTCCGGACTCCCTGCGTAGCCCTCCAGGAAGCGGAGCGCCTCCCCCGGG
>JAUXCH010000492.1 GCA_030618975.1 Planctomycetia bacterium | reverse complement strand
TTCGACTTCTCCTCGAGGCCGAGGGCGGATCGCACACGGCCGGTCAGCAACACACCGAAGACGAGCAGGACGAGGATGCCGCCGATGTAGATGATCACCTGCGCAAGGGCGACGAAGTCGGCGCCGAGCAGGGCGTAGAGGGCGGCGACCCCGAAGAAGGTGCCGAGCAGGCCGAAGGCGGCGTGGACGATCTTCGGGGCGGCGGCCGCCACGATCGCCGACACGACGGCGACGGTCGCAGCGCCGAAGAAGACGACGACGGCCATCGTCGGTCCGAGATCGAACGCGGCCAGGACCGGGGTCGAAAAACAGGTCATTTCTCGTGGGCCCTCACACCGGTCCGCGGCTCCGCGCTCGTCCTCACGGTGCGCCAGGGCCCCTCCCCCTTGGTGAAGTCGACGATGACGTCCTGCGTGCGATCGAAGGCCGTGAGGTCGAACTCCTGGCCCATGTGGATGCAGTCCACGGGGCAGGGCTCCGTGCAGAGCCCGCAGAAGAGGCACTTGTTGTAGTCGATCGCGTACTTCGTGAGCGTCGCGGTCTTGCCCCGGCCTTCCTGCTCGATGTAGATGCAGTCGACCGGGCAGGCCTTCGCGCAGAGCTCGCAGATGATGCACTTGTCGGGCTCGAACTCGTGGAGCCCGCGCTCGTACGGGCTGAAGTACGGCCGCTCCTCGGGGTACTGCACCGTGACGGGCTTGCTGAGCACGTGCCTCCACGTCACGGCGAGCCCCTTGATCGTCGTGGTCACCCCGCTCCAGATGCTCTTGAAGTAGCTCGTCACACCGTCACCTTCCCATCAGCCAGTCGGCGATGACGCCGTCGGGGAGGGCATCGGCCAGGAGCACCTGGAGCGCAATCCCTACGACGCAGACGATGCTCCAAGGAAGCAGGACCTTGTAGCAGAGGTACATGACCTTATCGATGCGGAACCGCGGCAGCGACCAGCGGATCCAGATCATCACGAAGAGCAGGATGAACACCTTGCCCATCAGGACGAGGAAGCCCACCCACCGGAGCAGGCCCTCGGTGAGGGGGAGCGGGAAGCCGGGGTCCCAGCCGCCCAGGAACAGGATCGCGGCGAGGAGCGAGAAGAGGATCATCCCCGCGTACTCGCCGAGGAAGAAGATGGCGAAGCGGAAGCCCGTGTACTCCGTGTGGTAGCCGGCGACGAGCTCGGACTCGGCTTCGGGAAGGTCGAACGGAGCGCGCTTCAGGCTGGCCAGCATCGCGGTGCCGAAAGTGAAGAACGCGATGAAGGCGAACGGTCCACGGAACACGTACCAGTTCCAGACCCCTCCACTCTGCTGGACGACCAGGTCGGTCAGGTTCAGCGTGCCGCCGAGCACCACGATCGCGAGGGCGGAGATGCCGAGCGGCATCTCGTAGCTCACCATCTGGGCGACCTCGCGCATGGAGCCGAGCACGGCCCACTTCGAGTTGCTGGCCCAGCCGGCCATGATCACGCCGACCACCTCGATGCTCGTCAGGGAGAGCACCAGGAACAGACCGACGTTCATGTCGGCGACGACGATCCCGTAGCCGAAGGGGATCACGGCGAAGCCGACGAACGCACCCGCGAAGACGATGATCGGCGCCAGCCGAAACATCGTCTTGTCGGCGCTGCTCGGGATGATGTCTTCCTTGGCGAGCAGCTTGAGCGCGTCGGCGAGGAACTGGAGCAGTCCCTGCGGGCCGACGCGGTTGGGGCCGATACGGGCCTGCATCCGACCCGCGCCGCGGCGCTCGAGCCAGACGGTCTCGCCCGCGAGCACGGCGGAGAAGATGAGGAGGAACGCGCCGGCCGCGACCATGGCGACCAGGTAGAGGAGACCGGCCGGAAGGCCCTGCAGCCAGCTCGAGCTCTCGATGAGACCGTCCAACCACGTGTGCATCAGCGGTCCACCTCACCCAGGACGATGTCCAGGCTTCCGATCATCGCCACGAGGTCGCCGAGGAGCAGGCCCTCGCTGACTTCCGTGATCACCGCGATGTTGCTGAACGACGGGCCTCGGCAGCGGATGCGGTACGCCCGGTCCTTGCCCTCCGAGACCATGTACGTCGCCAGCTCGCCGCGGGGGTTCTCGCCTCGGACGTAGACCTCGCCGACCGGCGGCTTGTAGCTCTTCGGCACCCGGGCCATCACCGGGCCCTCCGGCATCTGCCCCAGTGCCTGCCGCACGATCTTGACCGATTCCGTCACCTCGCGGACTCGGAGCCAGTGCCGGGCGAAGCAGTCGCCTGCCACGCCGGCGATCGGGCTGGGTCCGACCGGCACGTCGAACTCGAAGCGGTCGTAGATCGAGTACGGCGCGTCGCGGCGGGTGTCCCAGCTCACGCCGGCGGCGCGCAGCGCCGGGCCGGTCACCCCCCACCGCACGGCGACCTCGCGATCGATGACGCCGATGCCGCAGGTGCGCTCCTGGAAGATGTGGTTGTGCAGGAGCAAGGTGTTGTAGTCGGGAAGGCGCTTCTCCACCGCGTCGAGGAACACCTCGAGCTCGTCGATCCACTCCTTGGAAACGTCGCGCTTCACACCGCCGATGCGGACGTAGTGGTAGAGCAGGCGTGCGCCGGCGATGTGGTCGAGGAGGTCGAGCCCTCGCTCCCGTTCGCGGAACTGGTGCAGGAAGGGCGTGAAGGCTCCGAGGTCGAGGCCGTACACCCCGATCGCCATGAGGTGGCTGAGGATCCGCTGCACCTCGGCGACGATGATCCGGATGTACTCGGCGCGCTCCGGGACCTCCAGGCCGCCGAGCCGTTCGATGGCCATGCACGCCACGTGCTCGTTGTTCATCGCGGCGAGGTAGTCCCAGCGGTCCACGTACGGGAGCCACTGGTAGTAGGGGAGCTCCTCGCCGATCTTCTCCGAGGACCGGTGGAGGTTCCCGATGTGCGGTTCGAGGCTCCGGACGACCTCGCCGTCGGACTTGATGACGACGCGCAGCACGCCGTGCGTGGCGGGGTGCTGCGGCCCCATGTTGAAGACGAGCTCCTCGGTCCTCAGGTCGCGGCCGACGAGCGGCTGCCCCTCGTGGACCTCCCCCGTGGACGTGCTCTCTGCGCGCGGACTCATCACTGCGCCTCCGGGGGCACGATGGGCACGCCGTGGTACTCCACGGGGAACTCCCAATCCTTGCGAAGCGGGTGGCCGGGCCAGTCTTCGGGGAGGAGGATGCGCCGCAGCTCCTCCCGCCCGGTGAAGATCACGCCGACGAGGTCGTACGTCTCGCGTTCGTGCCAGTCGGCACCGGTCCAGACGTTGGAAACCGTCGGCACCTCCGGCTTGTCGCGGGGCACGCGCACCTTCAGCGCGACCCAGGGGTCGTTCTTCTCCGCGCGCTTCCGGTACTCGTCGTCCGGAAGGCGGGCGTAGGAGACGAGGTGGTAGACGACCTCGATCTGTTGGTCGTCCGGCCGATCGACGCCCGTTACGAGGTGGCAGCAATCGTAGAGGAGCTCGTCGTGATCGCGGAGGAGGAGGCACGCGTCGCAGAGACCGTCGGCCGTCACCTCGATGTACGGGTGTCGCCCCGTCGTCACCGCGTCCACGACCGCGTCGGGGTGCGCCTTGCGGAGCAAGGCGAGAGCCCGGAGGGTGACGGGGTCCTCGGGCGGCGCTTCCGAACCCTGGCTGTCGCTCTCGTTCGTCATCGTCCCTCGCGAGGCCGCCTAGCCGGCGGCCTCTCCGCCGGCGGCCTTGCGCCGCTGGTCTTCCCGGTTCTTCTCCACCGCGTCGAAGCGGAGCGTGTCGCCACGCTTCTCCGAGATGCGGTGCTGGAGCTTGCGAAACGCGTCGATCAGGGCCTCGGGCCGCGGCGGGCAACCGGGCAGGTAGATGTCGACGGGCACGACGAGATCGACGCCCTGCACGACGTGGTACCCGTGCTTCACGTACGGTCCACCGCCGACCGTGCACGCCCCCATTGCGATCACGTACTTGGGGTCCGGCATCTGGTCGTAGAGCCGGCGCACGCGCGGCGCCATCTTGTGCGTGACCGTTCCCGCCACGATCATCACGTCGCTCTGGCGCGGGGACGCGCGGAACACGCCCGCCCCGAAACGGTCGATGTCGTACTTGGTCGCGGCGACCGCCATCATCTCCATGGCGCAGCACGCGAGACCGAACGACACCGGCCACAGCGCGTTGCGACGCCCCCACCCCTTGACCCACTCGAGGCTCGTCAGGATGACGGACGACTGGAGCTCGGGGTCGAGCTGATAGTCTTGGGCCGTCGGCTCAGGCACCTTCGCCTCCTGCTGCGCCTACCGCCGCCTCGGGGCTTCGCGGCGCGGGCACCGGGTATTCGAGTCGCGACGTGCGGTCCGTCGTGTTGGGGCGCTCGCCGACGCGCGGCGTCCAGTCGATGTCGCCGCGCGACCAGACGTAGGCGAGGCCTGCCATCAGGATGACGATGAAGGTGAGCGCCTCGGCGAACGCGAGCCACCCCCAGCCCGACTCGACGAGGTCGCGGAAGGCGACGCCCCAGGGGAAGAGCAGGGCCACCTCCACGTCGAACACCACGAACATCAGCGCGATCGTGTAGAAGCGGATGTCGAAG